>JAITBS010000653.1 GCA_031283515.1 Planctomycetaceae bacterium | reverse complement strand
CAAACAATAGCAAACATCAAGAAGTTGAAATAAAGTAATTGCCTTTCCGCAATGATCCAAGTTTTTCAAATAGTGATCTTATTTTGTAATCTATCAGTGAAATTATTATTTTTTATTCTTCACCCCAAAGGGGCAGTGGCAAGTTGATAGTTGAGAGTGGATAGTGGATAGTTCGCACGCGGAGTAATACCATTTCGGCAGTAATTCCGCTTGCGGCACTATCCACTATCCACTCTCAACTATCAACTTGCCCCTGCCCCTGTCGGGGTGAAAATCGAAAAACAAAAATGCCGCTGAATCATTACTAGAATTGCTGCTAAACAGTTACAAAAACGAACATATTGATTTAGACGGATTCATTAGATTCGTCTGTTGTTTCCGGCGTATCATTAATTTCCGGCATGTTATTAATTTCCGGTGTATCATTAATTTCCGGCATATTATTAATTTCCGGCGTTTCGGTTGAGTTTTCGTCTTTGGGAATCCTTTTAACAGCAACCAGAGCATCGTCTGAATCAAGATTCATCAAACGAACACCTTGCGTGTTGCGTCCCATCACCCGAATATCCGAAACTGCAATTCGTTGAATCTGTCCTTTTGCCGTAATCATCATCACTTCGTCATCGTCGCGAACACGAGTAATACTAATCACCGCCCCATTCCGCTGCGAAGTCTTGATGTCCTTCAATCCTAAACCGCCGCGATGTTTGGTTGTATAACGTAAATTAGTGTTCAGATCATCATTGTCGGTATTTTCCGTATCGGAACTTTCGGTATCGGAACTTTCCGTATCAGCAATATTTTCCGTTTCGGAATCATCTGAAACATCATCGGTTGGCAATTCCTCCGTAATTGCCGACAAATTCTCTGTATTGTCATCATCCGTTTTTTCGTCATCCGGTAATATTTGATCATGCGGTGTTTCTTCTTCTGGGGCACCGTTGGGACCAATCGGCGTCCGTTTACCGTAACCGTTTGCGCACGCCGTCAGAAGCGTCATATCCGGCGACGCCACTATCATACCCACCACCGAATCGCCTTTACGTAACCGTATTCCCTTAACTCCGCTTGCCGCTCGTCCCATTGCCCGAACATCCGTGTGACGAAAACGAATTGCATTACCGGTTGCGGTGGACATGATCAATTCGTCACCGGGACCAACAACCGTTACATCAATCAGTTCATCGCCTTCCCGCAGTTTCACCGCAATAAGTCCGCCCTTGAGCGGACGACCAAACGCCGAAAGTGCCGTCTTTTTTACAAGTCCGTTTTTCGTTGCCAAAACAAGATATTGATCCGGAATGTTAAAATCTCTAACCGCACGGCAATCCGCAATTTGTTCGCCCGGCGCAAGATTCAACAAATTGACAATCGCCCGACCTTTTGAAGTCGGCGGAAGATCCGGCAAACCGTAAACTTTATGCCAGTAAACCTTACCGAAATTCGTAAAGAACAATAAATAATTATGCGTCGTTGTTACAAAAAGATGTTGAATCGGGTCTTCCTCCGCAACTTTGGCTCCAATTCTGCCCTTGCCGCCGCGTTTTTGCGCACGATAAACAGAAACCGGTGTGCGTTTAATATATCCGCTTTGTGTAATGGATACAACCATTGTTTCTTCTTCAATCAAATCTTCAATATCAATATCAATCGCTTCATCACCGGAAATTTCAGTACGGCGTTTATCTCCGTGTTTTGCCTTAATTTGTTGCAAATCGTCCCGAATCATATCCCGAATCAAATTTTCATCGGCAAGAATTTTCTGATATTCCGTAATTTCCAATAAAAGGTTACGGTATTCTTCACCAAGTTTTTCCTGTTCAAGATTGACAAGATGTCCCAACGTCATACGAAGAATCGCCTCCGCTTGAACTGGTGTCAGTGTGTAAGTTTCACGAATACCGCGTTCTCTTTGGAAGTCGGCAAATCCTACTTGCAATGCCCGTTCCAACATTGCCGAAGGACATTCAATCAACATAAGCCGTTGTTTTGCTTCCGCCTGAGTTGCGGAAGTGCGAATCGTTCTGATGACTTCGTCAATATTGGCGTGAGCAATCACTAATCCTTCGACAGTGTGTTTCCGTTTCCGAGCTTTCGCTAACAAAAATTGAGTCCGGCGGCGAAGCACTGTTATCCGATGCCGAATAAATTCTTCGACCAATTCCTTGAATGTGAAAATTCGCGGCTTGCCGTCAACAAGCGCAAGAAGAATAATCGAAAAGGAATCTTGTAACGGCGTGAATTGATAAAGTTGATTCAACACCACTTCCGGATCGGCATCTTTTTTAACGTCAACAATAAGACGAACCGGTTCTTTAAGATCGGATTCATTATGAATTGCAGCAATACCGGGTATTTTTCCTTCTTTTCCATCTTTACCTTTGGCTTCTTTGGCAACCAATTCAATTTTCTTTTCAACATCATCTCGTGCTTGTTGATAAGGAAGTTCGGTGATAATGATTCGCGATTTTTTATTAGTTTCCTCAATTCGGGCTTTTGCGCGAACCGTAATTGTTCCGCGTCCGGTCAGATAACCTTGTTGAATTCCACGCCGTCCGCAGATAACACCGCCGGTCGGAAAATCAGGACCAGGACAAATAGTGAGCAATTCTAACGGTGAAATACCCGGATGATCCAAGACTGCCATAACCGCATCACAAACTTCGCTGACATTATGTGTTGGAATACTGGTTGCCATTCCGACAGCAATTCCGTTGGAACCATTGACCAAAAGATTGGGAAATTTTGCCGGCAACACGGTTGGTTCTGTACGTTGTTCATCGTAAGTCGGGATGAAATCAACGGTATCGAGTTCGAGGTCTTCGAGCAAGAGAGATGCTGCGGGAGCTAATCGGGCTTCGGTATAACGCATTGCAGCGGGCGGCATTCCCGAAATAGAGCCGAAATTACCTTGTTTATCGATCAAGACTTTGCGGACATTCCATTCCTGAGCCATTCGCACAAGTGTCGGGTAAATGACGACGTCACCGTGTGGATGGTAATTACCCATTGTTTCACCGCAGATTTTGGCGCATTTGGTTCGGCTGGCACCTGGTGAAAGATTTAAGTCATTCATAGCAACGAGAATACGGCGTTGTGACGGTTTAAGACCGTCCCGAACATCCGGCAATGCACGGCTGACAATCACGCTCATCGCGTAAGTCAGATAACTGTTTTTCATCTCGTCCGCAATTGAGAGTTGCAACAACCGTGTACCGTTATTGTTGCCGTTGGGATTGGAATTTGAAAGTTCGGAGGATTCTTCGAATGGGAGATTCGTATCAGACATCGACTCGGTTTTTTGTAAACGTAACTATTTATGAAAAAAAGACTTAATAATGTCTTGCAGGACTTTATAAATTCTTAAATTACTTTCCTTATTATATCGAAACAAGGTATTTTTACAACGGGGGACAATTAGTGAATAGTGGAGAGTTGATAGTGGAGAGTGGAGAGTTCGCAAGCGGAGTATTGCCAAAAGGTTATTATCCCGTTTGCGAACTCTCCGCTCTCCACTTTCTCTGACTTAAAAATTGTAAAGAAATGATTGACAAAATAGACGAATAAGTTATGATCCGAAAATAATGGGAACAAAATGGATACAATTTGTAATGCTTGAAAAGGATAAAAAATTCCTGTAATATATCAGTGGAATTATTATTTTGAGTTCTTCACCCTGAAGGGGTGGAATTTTCATAACCGTAGGTCAAGCGAAGCGCGACCTACGGTCAATGTTTCGTCTCAACCGCGCCTGAAAGGCGAAACTAAACGATTCGGATTGCACCACCAACGATGATTAAAATTCTGTCTTTCAGACAGAGAAATGTTAGTTGTACGAGTCCGCAGGTCGATGACCTGCGGTTATGAAAATCGCACCCCTGTCGGGGTGAAAATCGAAAAACAAAATATTCCACTGATAGATTACAAATTCCTTAATGTTCATAAACAGGAGTGCAGTGGCACGTTAATTTGAGAGATTTTTTTAGACATACAGATGAGGGTATTATGACGACCGATATTTCCCGTCGAACCGCTATTAAAACGACACTAACAACCGCATTGGGATTTGCGGCATTGCAAACAGCAAAGTCTCAATCACAAATTATCGGTGCCAATGAACGGATTCGACTTGGATTCGTTGGTATTGCCAATCGCGGCAGTCAATTACTGGACGCCTTCAAAATTCATACCGATGCTGAAATCGCTGCCTTGTGTGATGTCAATACCAAAACACTCGGAGCTGTTCATGAAAAATTCGGGAATAACCTTGTTGCAGAAACTGATTTCCGAAAGCTTTATGAACACAAAAACCTCGACGCCATTGTTATTGCAACACCGGATCACTGGCACGCTATTCAAACAGTTGAAGCGTGCAAAGCCGGAAAAGATGTTTATTGCGAAAAGCCGCTTTGTGTTACAATTTTTGAGGGGCGGAAAATGGTGGAGGCGGCACGGAAATATCGCCGTGTTGTTCAAGTTGGAATTCACCGCCGTAGTTCACCGTTGTACCGAGAACTTGCTGAACAAGGAGCGGATCACTTAGTTGGTTATGTTACGGTGGGTCGTTCTTTTCGGGCAAGCAATATGTTTCCCAACGGCATCGGAACCGCAGAACCTACTGAACCGCCCAATGAATTAGATTGGAATCTTTGGCTTGGTCCTCGTCCCGAACGCCCTTACCGGTCAACGATTGCTCCTTACAAATTTCGTTGGTGGGATCTTTATTCGTCACAGATGGGAAATTGGGGAGTTCATTTTCTTGATGCGATGCGTTGGTTGCTTGGTGACGAATCGCCGGTTTCGCTTTGTGCGATGGGAGGACGTTACATTGTCAACGATGACCGTACAGTACCTGATACTGCTGAAGTGATTTTTGAGTTACCTCAAGGGCGATTACTTTCGTTTTGCCAATACGAAGCGTGTGGTAATTCCTGCCTGGCAACGGATGAACGTTTCCGTCCGCTTGGTGAAATTGAGTTACGGGGAACAAACGGAACTCTTTATATTGATGAACGAAAATATCTCATTAAACCCGAACAAGCTGGTCAATTTCAGGCAAAAGGTGAACGAATGAAAGAGGTTGCTGCCGAAAAAACCGGCGGCGGCAGCAATCAATGGATCACCGAACTTCATGCACGCAATTTTCTGGATTGTGTGAAAAGCCGAGCATTACCGAATTGCGATGTTGAAATTGGTCATCGGAGTACCAGTATGAGTTTGCTTGCCAACATTTCGCTTGCTCTCCGCCAACGACTCGATTGGAATCCCGAAAAAGAACAATTTCTCAATAACGACACCGCCAATCTGTTACTACATTATCAATACCGGCAACCATGGAAATTGGAAGTCTGAACTCCAAACAAAAAAAATAAGTACTATATCAGTGGAATAATTTTTTGTCCGCAGATGACGCAGATTAACGCAAAAAAATAATCCGCGAAAATCTGCGTCATCTGCGGACAACTAAAATAATCCGCGAAAATCTGCGAAAATCTGCGGACTTATACTTTATCCTAAACAAACCATTTCGGCAAGGTCAGTTTGGCAACCGTTGTACAAAATGTTGATTTTTGTTGGAATGTTGAGGTTGATGATGGGTTTGTAACTTTTAATTGGAATTGAATGGTTTTTAATGACATTAAGTTTACATTCGGAATTGATCCTACTCCGCTGAATAAAACCGGTTCGGCGGTGTAGGTTTTACCGTCACTGGAAAGTGTTACTGTAATTGTTCCAAGTGTAATGTTGTCGAGCAATTCGCCGGTGTTTTTGTCGGTTTTGGTTGAGGCGGAAACATTGAGTTCGTATTCGAATGTTCCGTCATTGGTAGGTGTTGTTTTGATA
>JAITBS010000570.1 GCA_031283515.1 Planctomycetaceae bacterium | reverse complement strand
ATTTCGTTGGTGATTATTTTTTTGCGTCTCACTCTGTCACGTTGCAAGTTACCGGAACGTTAGGCGAAATTGCATAAATTGGAGAAACAAAAATGAAAACAGATACATTAATAAAGAATGAAGGCATGGAAACATTGTCAAAACATTTAGGCATGGTAGAGGCAGAGCGTTTTATAATGTTGATTCAAGCTGACTGACGAGGAAGCGGTCTTGAATTGGACAAAGTCAATGCGATGGAATGGGATCGTCCCCAAGGTCAACCTACAAAAGAAGAATACGCCCAACATATTCGTTTAACAAAAAAAGAACTACAACAATACGCAAAACGACTCGAACGCACTAAAAATATCGAACCGCGGCACCTGAAAATAAAACCAGAATAACGGAACCTTCTTTTAGACCATAAGCCTAATACCATTTCGGCAGTAATTCCGCTTGCGGCACTATCAACTATCCACTCTCAACTAACAACTGCCCCTTGCGGGGTGAAAATCGGAAAAACAAAAATTCCTCTGATATATTACGAAAATTCTTATTTCCGAAAAAAAGTTAAACGCCCTTTCGGTTTCGCCACAACTAAAGCGTTTGCCGGAACAAGATGATGATAAATAAACGCTTGCTCAAAATTATCAATGGGAATTACCGAATGACATTTTTCTTTGCCGTTAATTATGGTAACGGCTTCTAAAACGATTTCGGTTGTTTTGCCGTTGTATTTTGGTAACATAGATAATGTTGCCGTTGTTTCTTCGGTTCCTGCCGGAATTCGCACCTCTTCGAGTTGAAAACCGGCTCGTTCACTCAATTCCGACAAACGAAGCTGAACTTCTCCCTTAAAACCGTCTTTTCGAAAAATATGAATTTTAATCGGTTGTGTTTTATTGTTGAAAAATAGGCTTGACGGTTCACAATAAACCGTGAAATCCTCCTGCGGCGGTGAAATACGGAGACGATAACCAAATTCCGAATTGCCCCGTTTAATTGTGTTGAACAACCGAACCGTATAAATTCCATCCGCCGGAAGTTCAATATTCAAATAAGGATCAGCATGATGTGTTTCCAAACCAATATTCAGACCATTGGAATCGGCACGGTCATCGTTTGCCGCAACAATATTTCCGTCCGCACCAATCAATTCAATACTGGCATCGAGTGGAGAATTGAGTGATCGGGCTGCAACATCCAATACAACCCGACTCCCTTTTTGACCTTCAAACGAAAAATAATCAACATCATTTTGTTCCGAAATTTGTCCGTTTACAATAACCGGCAGAGAAATTTTTTCTGCTTGTTTTCTGTTATTGTTTGGTTCTGATTCGAGGAGTTCCGGTAAATCGTCTGCTGCGTAACGAATTGGATAAGACAACCAGTTTTTGTCCAAAAAAGATTTTTCACGAATTCTTGGTTCGCCATGTTTTAGGTCAAGACGAGTATTTTTTTCCGATAAATTATGCCCCGTAATATCCGCCTCGACAGAGGAACCAAGTCTGCCGCCCAATGGAAAAACAGAGGTGACCAACGGTAATTCGTCTATCGAAATCCGGTAAACAAAATCATCACGCCCGCGAAAAATAGAATCCTGAATTTCCAATGTATAAACTCCGGTTTTGAGAATATCAACACAAAGAATCGGATCAGGATCAAATCGGAATGAAGCGGCATCATCTATTTTTTTCCCGTCAGGAGCGTACAACGAAACTGCGGCTTGGAACCAACCCGGAACCGCATCGGCAAGATAAGGAATTAAATATCGTGCTCGAACACCAATAGTGAGATGTTGCCCTGCTTTGGCATGGAATTGAAATTGATCTACATCGGCTGCCCGAATTCGTCCGTTAATAACGATTGGCAATTCAAGCGGTTTTAATTGCCGAATTGTTTTCGGAGCCTCACGGCGTTTCCATATTTCCAAAGCGTTTAATGGAGGAGCAGTTGAATCGTTTGGTTCCAGTTCGCTGATTTCAGGAACGGTACCAACTAAAAATCGAACCGGCGGCGAAATACCGTTTCCGGTAATCAATCGTAAATCACGATCACCCGCTTGGGCATCAGGATCAATTGTTATCTCCACCAAAACACCTTGATTCAATGTTTCTTTCGGCTTTCGATCAATACGCGGCGCAAAATATTCATAAAAAACTAACTGTAAATCATCCGGTGTTGGAGTGGTTAGACGGTCGAAATAGGGGAACCGTTTTATAATTGTTTCCGGTGAAGGCAATACTTGTTCTTCTGTGGTTGTTACGGAATCCTTAACTTGATTGTTGTTCTTTTGGGATTCTGAAATTTGTTTTTGTTCCTTTTTTTCCTCTTTACGATTATCTTTCTGTTTTTCCTGTTTGGGAGAAAGATTACCTGTTTCGAGCAATTGTTTGGCGTCGTTGTAAATTTGCCGAGCAACTTTACTATCATCGGAATTATTGATAAACATACCGGCATAACCATGAAGAATCCGTCCATGAACACCTGAGCCGGAAATCAGAATTTCCGAACTTCGTGCGATTTGGCGGCCGCCGATCAGGATTTCAAAAGTTGTTCCTTGCTGACCTCCGGCGGGATAAACATAACCAATTTGGGGATTACGTTGTTGGGCTTCGGCGAACGATGAAATCAGAAGAAAAAGAACCACATTAAAAGTAAGAATGTAACGCATCGTAACAATAGAGAGTAATTAGGTATAATTGGACGTAATAAAAAACATTTGC
>JAITBS010000566.1 GCA_031283515.1 Planctomycetaceae bacterium | reverse complement strand
GACGCCCCTATCGGGGCTAATGGGAAAAACGAATATTCCGCCGGCATATTACATTGTTTATTCTTCACCCCAAAGAGGTGGTATTTTCATAACCGTAGGTCAAGCGAGTAGTTGATAGTGGAGAGTTGATAGTGGAGAGTGGAGAGTGTCGCAAGCGGATTACGACCAAAACGGTAATACTCCGCATTGCGAACTATTCACTATTCACTCATAACTATTAACTACTTTATGAGGTTGTTTTTTTAGGGGGCAATGTTTATAATTCAAAAAGGATTTTGACCAAAACATGAACCGTGTTTCGATTTCAACATTTGTTTTACCAACCACTATTCATTATTTACTATTCATTATTCACTATTAACTATTCACTAACAAAAAGATGCCGCTTGATCTTGATTTAACGCCGCCAAGTTCTCAAAGTATTGCTAAGCGTGCATTGATTTGTGCGGCACTTGCGGACGGCTCCACCATTTTAGACGGCTCCTTTTATTCGCAGGATCTTCAGGTAATGGTCAATGCTTTGCGGCAAATTGGTCTAAAAGTTAATCAAGATTCCAAACAGGGACGTATCGAAATTATTGGTCAAGGCGGAATTTTTCCGGTTGAAGAGGAATATATTGATGTCGAAAATAGTACGTTGACACTTCATTTTCTGACTTCAGCTCTTGCTTTTTCTCGCGGACTTTATCGGATTAACGGAGATCGTCGGGTACAGCAGTTCCCGCTTGGCGATTTAATTTACGCGTTGAACCAACTCGGTGCGGATGTTCGCAGCGCCAACGCCTATGATACCCCGCCGCTTTTAATTCGCGGTGTTTTGAATCGTTATGGAATCAGTCCTTCATCGAAACGCTATGCAATTCATGCGGAAATGAGCGGCGGTAAACAACGTTATGCCGCCATGACCGGAACCCTGTCCAGTCAATATGTTAGTGGTATTTTGTTGGCGTCACCGCTCGCTGCTCAGAATTGTCCGGTAGAACTGCATGTCGTCAACCAGTTAAGTTGCGATCCTTATCTTTTGATGACATTGGAAGTAATGAAAGAATTTGGCGTAACCGTTCCGGTTCAGACGGGTGGAGAAAAAAATCCGCTTTTTTCCAAAGGAACAACTTATGTGATTCCGCAAGGTGTTCGATATCGTCCACACACTTATCGTGTTGAATCGGACGCATCACTTGCCAATTACGCATTTGCAGCAGCAGCAATTGCAGACGGCCGGGTAACAGTTAAAAATCTGACCAATACAAGTATTCAGAAAGAAATTGAATTTATTTATTGTCTTCAACGGATGGGTTGTCGCATTTCGTTCGCGGATAATTCTGTGACTGTGGAAAAACCAGAACGATCTTTATTACGAGGTATTTCGGTTGACATGTTTGACATGGAAGATTCAATTCAGACCTTTGCAATTTGTGCATTGTTTGCCGCCTCGCCGTCGCGTGTTACCAACATCGGACATTTACGCCGCCGTGAACCGGAACGGTTGCCAAAATTATTAATTGAATTACGGCGTTTTGGTGCTAATATTACCGAGTTTGAGGACGGATTTCTGATTGTTCCGCGAAAATATCTCAATCCTTCAACAATTGACGCTGAAGGTGACGCACGGCTTGCGATGTCACTTGGTTTGATTGGGTTAAAAGTCAATGGAGTTCGGATTGACAGTGCAGATTGTGTCCGGCGCGCTTGGCCCACATTCTTCAACGATATTGGACTCGACTATTGAAATAGTGAATAGTTTATAGTGAATAGTGAATAGTGAATAGTGAATAATGCCGCAAGCGGAGTAATACCCATCCGGCAGTAATCCGCTTGCGGCACTATTCACTATTCACTATAAACTATTAACTATTAACTATTATCAACTGCTCTTTCATTTTTTGTCGAAAAGCCTTGCAATAAACAGGAAATTTTATTAACATAGGGCAGTTGATAGTTGATAGTTGAGAGTGGATAGTTGATAGTTCGCACGCGGATTCAAAACGTTGGGGTCGTAATCCGCTTGCGAACTCTCCACTATCAACTCTCAACTATCAACTATTCCATTGCCCCGTTGGGGCGGGTTATAATCCTGACATCCCTATCGGGGCTAATGGGAAAAACAAACATTCCACCGAACGATTACAACATTAGTTATTCTACTTCTGGTACCCCATTTGATTGATGTTTATTCTTGTTGACTCGTTTGTCACAAAGAAAATAAACATTAGGAATACCAAAAGTTACAAGTTTTGAATTGATACCTTGAATACTTTGGGAACGCAAATAACATCTTCCGAAACCATCGGAACACTATTTCGATGGGCACGGATTCAGGAAAACAGTGATTGGTTATTGCCAATTCTAATTGTTATACTTTTAATTGCTTATTTTTTTCGGCGTTACCGAATTGATGCTGCCGAACTAAAAGTATGGCAACGGATCATTCTATTGATATTGCGTGTTCTTGTGATTTTCGGGTTGCTTGTTTACTATCTCCATCCTCAATGGGAATATCTTGTCGGTAATTCCCGTGTTGTTGTTTTGATTGACTCTAGTGCGAGTATGGGGAATCATGATATCTTGGAGGAGATTGAGGCATCACCGGAAGAAAAGGGACAAAAGAAAAATCCGAAGGAACAGAAAGAGTATGAAGATAAAATCCTTGTCGGACCAACACGATTGGATGCGGTTATTGATTGGATTGAACGGAGCCAATTACTCGAACAACTTGCGGAAAAACACAATGTTGTTCTTTATTCCTTTGACACGGTTTTACAACAACAAAATCAGGAACACAATTCTTCAAATCGTCTCAATAATCTCAAACCCAACGGCGAAGAAACCGCAATCGGTAATACCTTGTTTGAGATATTGCAACGTGAGCGCGGTCAACCGCTTGCCGGAATTATTTTATTATCTGACGGCGGGCAAAACTCCGGTCGGGATATTGATGCACCGCTTGAAGTTGCGCAACGGTTAAAAATTCCGATTTATTCAATTGGTGTTGGGCGGACGCAGCAGCCGCTCAATTTTCGTGTCGGCAATATCGACGCACCGGAACGGGCATTCCCAAATGATCCGTTCACAGTGAAAGTTCCCATCGAAATGGCGGGCGGTGAAAACAACAGTGAAACCGAGAACGAAATCGAAAATAATCCAAACAATAATAACACAAGCAATCTCAAAACAATACCCGTCGAACTTTGGACACAACCCAATACACCGGAAGGAACTTCCGGCACGTCCACGAAAATTGCGGAGAAAGAGATTCAAGTTTCTCCCAATGGAACTGTTGAAACAACATTTGATGTTCGTATTGCGGAATCGGGTGGAATACGGTTGACGGTTAAAATCCTTCCGCCTGATCATGACCATTTCTCTGCCGATAATCAACAACAAATTGATATTGAAATTGTTGATCGGAAAGACCGTGTTCTTTTGTTTGCTTCGGCGCCGAGTCGCGATTATCAATTTCTTTGTTCACAGATTTACCGAGACAAGTCGATGTTGGTTGATGTTTATCTTCCTTGGGCGCGTCCGAATATTTCTCAGAACGCCAATAAAATACTGGAACGATTTCCTTCTACGCGAACGGAAATGGCAGAATACAATATTGTTGCGGCGTTTGACCCGAACTGGCGTGAACTTTCGGATGAACAAATTGATGTGCTCGAATTTTGGGTGGCACGGCAAGGCGGCGGACTGATTCTTATTGCCGGTTCCATTCACCAAGCGGATACGGTAACAGGTTGGGTTACGGAAATGGGAATGGATAAGATTCGTGCTTTGTATCCGGTTGAATTTTGGGCAAAACAATCCGCATTCGAACATCGTTATCATAGTGACGAACAGGCTTGGGCGTTAAAGTTCAGTCGTGCCGGCGAAGAATCCGAATTTCTGAAACCAATGGATAATCCGGCGGAATCACGAACATTTTGGAATGAATTTTCGGGGTTCTACGGTTTTTTTTCTGTTAAGGGCGTTAAACCTGCTGCAACTCTTCTTGCTGCGTCCAGTTCACCGGAAACAATGGGACGTTCGGAAACCGGAGCGTTAATTGTTGAACACTTTTACGGAGCCGGACGAGTTCTTTATTTTGGCAGTAACGAACTCTGGCGGCTCCGGCGTATTAGCGAAAAATCATACGAACAAATCGCTATAAAAATGCTCCGTTATATTAGTCAAGGACGGTTGCAACGAGAATCTGATCGTGGTTCACTGGCGACCGACAAACAACGTTATTCACTTGGTTCGATTGCCCAACTCCACCTCACTGCCAACGATGCCCAATTGAATCCTATTACGGATTCGGCGGTTCCGGTAGATGTTCTATCGCCGTCGGGAACACTACGAACGGTTCAAGGCATTATTGATCCGAATATGCCTGGTACTTATCAAACTCATCTTCCTTTGACTGAAGAAGGCACGTGGTCGATTCAGTTTACGATTCCGGGAACCGACGAACGAATCATGCGGAGTATTCAGGTGCGCATGAGTGATCTGGAGCGGGAAGCTCCAAATCGGAATGAACAAATTCTCACAAAATTGGCAACAAAAAGCAATGGAGTTTATTTTCGTTCACCGCCTGACGCATTGCCAATGATTACAGAATCAACTCTTTACGGCGATATCAATCTTTTCAAAGAAACGAATCCTCAACCTTATACGGGACAACCGATTACAGAGCTTCTCAAAATTCGTTCCCAACGAGCGGTTCCTGATGCGGCTGCCGAAGAAAAAATGTTACGATGGTTTCTGTTGATCATTTGTTTGGTTCTCATGACGGAGTGGACATTGCGGCGTTTGATGAAACTTGTGTAGATTAACCCTAATAAAAACCATGTTCCTTTTTACTTTATGCCAGGTTGGTGCTGAGACGACCTTTAAAACAGAGATTCGTCGATTATTTCCTGAATTTCGTTTATCTTTTTCACGTCCGGGTTTTCTGACGTTCAAGGTTCCCGATGATCTGACATTGGACAATATTGCTGATTTTGCCAATCGTTCTATTTTTGCAAGAATGGCGGCTCTTTCACTTGGGAAAATCAATCTTGAAAAAGCTGAAACATTAAATTCTCTTGCCGATAAGATATGGGCAATTACAGAGGCGAATCGAATTTTTGTTAATCGGGTTCATGTTTTCCGGCGTGATCCGTTAGTGCCTGGTGAGAGGGGATTTGAACCGGGGCTGACTCCGGAACTTCAAGCGTTACACCGTATTTTGATCGAACATGTTCCCAAACAAAAATTTCTAGGTATTCACCACACGAACCCCAATTATCCAGCGCAACCCAATGAAACAATCCTTAATGTTGTTGAGACGGATACGGACTGTTATTTTGTTGGTATTCACGCTATTTTGGAAGGTTTACCGATTCAATTTTGTTATCCGGGCGGGGTATTACCGATTACAATTCCTGATGATGCGGTTTCGCGTGCTTGGCTGAAATTTGAGGAAGGACTTTGTTGGTCTGGATTTCCCATTTTGCAGGGTGATTATTGTTTAGATATTGGTGCTGCACCGGGTGGCAGTTCTCAAGTTCTTTTGTCACGCGGGGCAAAAGTGTTAGGGGTTGATCCGGCGGCAATCGAGCCGAGCGTCTTAAATCATCCTCATTTTACACATATTCGCAGTCGAATCAGCCAAACAAAACGATCTTTGTATCGAAATATTCGTTGGATTATTGCCGACATCAATGTTGCTCCCAATTATACGCTTAATGTTTTGGAAGAACTGGCGACTCGAAAAGACATTCCACTTTGTGGAATGCTGTTTACGCTGAAGCTATTCCATTGGTCATTAGTGGAACATTTACCGACATATATTAACCGGTTACAACATTGGGGATTTGCCGACATTCGGGTCAAACAATTGGTGTTCAACCGTCAGGAACTCATGGTTGCTGTTCAACATTGAGAAATAGTGAAGAGTTGAAAGTTAGTTCCTGTTGAAAAAGGTGTCAAAAGTTAAGATCGAGATATAGTTTCGATAATTTGAGCAGGAATTTTTGGTGTTACATAATAGAATTTTAGTTAAAGATATTTTTTTTGGGGTATTTTTTAGGGGTGGTACGTACTTTCATCGCAGCGGATACGTTTTTGACACGAAAAGTTACGAATTGCTTATTCTTGTTTTACTTTTTTTGGAGTTGCGGTCATCACAACGAGATTG
>JAITBS010000550.1 GCA_031283515.1 Planctomycetaceae bacterium | reverse complement strand
ATCAGATTATGATCTTCAACATTTTGACGAGAAATATATTAAAATATTATTACTTTCTTATTTGCTTTTGAATGACATTTATATTCCGATGAGCGAATATGAAGTTGTTCCGGGACGAGTTGACATATTCTTGCAACGTAATCCCAAATTTCCTCAAGTGAATTACGAATGGGTATGGGAATTAAAGTATTGTCCGACCAAAACCTCAAAGTCGGAGATTGCTCAAAAACGCCAAAAGGGTTTAGAACAATTAAATCAATATCTTACATCACACCGCTTAAAAGATCGTCCTAATTTAAAATCCGCCTTGTTGATTTTTATCGGCAAAGACAAATATGAAATTGTTGAGAACTAACTTAGTTTTGGGCGAATTTATTTTACTCAATAAGCATTTTTATTGTTCATGTGACAAAAATTTTGTCAAAAGGATCGACAAAAATCTATAAACATTAGTCCAATAATTATTAGAGATTATTTATGAAATTCGTTTGTTATACGTTTTATTTGTTGTTTTTGTTCTTACTTTTTTCCATTTCCTTTTCATCTCTCTTGACTGCTGGCGAGGAATCGTTTATCGTTTTGCCGGTGCTGAATACTGATCCGGTTCAGGTTTCCCAAGAGCAAAAAGAAATCGCAGAAAATTTGTATCGGCAGGTTGTTGTTGCGGCGGAAAATAAACAAGGTCTTGAAGCAATGCGGTTGGCAGTCCAAGTTATCGAAGCCAATCCTGAACATGAAATAGTACGGCGTATTTTCGGTTTCAAACTGTTCCATGGGCAATGGCGTACCGATTGGGAAATGAACCGTTTGAAAAAAGGGTTTATTGATCATCCGGTGTTTGGTTGGCTGCCCAAAGAATTTGTAGAACCTTACGAATCAGGAAAACGAATGATTCCCAAATTGGGTTGGGTCAGTGCCGATGAAGATAATAAATTTCACGCCGATATTCGTAACGGTTGGCAGATTGCTACGGAACATTATGATCTTTTGACAAATCACAGTCTTGAAGAAGGAGTTCAAATGAGCCGGAAGTTAGAACATCTTTACAAGGCGTGGAAAATGTTGTTTTTCAATATGCTTTTCAGTGAAGAAAAATTAGCGAAACTGTTTTTGGAAACATTACCGAGTGTTCCATTGCCGCGTCATCGGGTTTATGTTTTTCGTGATAAGCGGGATTATGTTTTTTTTCTGAAAGACTCGGAACAAGGATTCGAAGCACAACTTCGGGAGTCCAACGGTTTTTATCATCCGCAACGTTTTATTTCATATTTTTTTCCGGTTTCCTGTAACATGGACGAATTTGATGCGGATACCGTTCGTAAGGCGTTGTATCATGAGGGAACTCACCAACTTTTTCAAGAAGCGCGTCCCAAATCGAATCTTCCGGGTGTTCGAAACAATTTTTGGATTGTTGAGGGAATGGCGATGTTTATGGAAACATTCCGTATTGAGGGCAATCAATACAAACTTGGTAATCAGGAAGACTCTCGGCTTTTTGCTGCCAAAGCTCATCGGTTTGAGCCGGAATATTTATTTTATCTTCCTTTTGAACAGACGGTTGCACTTGGGAGGCGGGAATTTCAAACTCATCCCCGATTGGCAAGACTTTATTCACAATCTGCCGGAATGACCCATTTTCTAATGCTTTATCGAAACGGAAAATACCGTTATGCGGTTTTTGAGTTATTACGTCAGGTTTATGCGGGAGCTGTTCGACCGGACACTTTGAGCAAACTCACCGGACATTCTTATCAAGAACTTGATCAAGAATACACCGAATTTTTAAGAACGATTCCGTAAATCATGTCATTATTACAGCGATTTTTATAACTCCGTGAACCATTACAAAAAAATTCAATAAAACATGAACAGTTTTTCCAGATTGGTTTTTCCTGTTGCTTTTGTATTGGTAACGGTTTTTTTGTTATTTTTTTGTGGTATTTCCGGTTTTCGTGACGGGGCACATTTTTATGCACCGTTGTTTCAATATCTTTACGATGAAGTTGCAGCGGGGCGTTTACCGCTTTGGAATCCTTACGAAAATTTGGGTCAACCGCTTGCTGCTAATCCGACAACTGCATTTTTCTATCCTGTAACATTGTTTACTCTTGGGATTGCCGTATTTTTTCAGATTGATCCGCTCACGGCGTATTCCGGTTATGTTGGCGGACATTTTTTACTGGCGTTGTTTTTGAGTTACCGTTTAGCGAGGAGTTGGGGTTACAGCCGCGAATCGGCAACTCTTGTTTCATTTTGTTACACATTTAGCGGAAACGTATTATTTCAATGGAATAATGTACCGTTTTTGGTTGGTGCTGCATGGTTACCCGAAGCCATTCGTCAGGCTGACCGCATTATCCATCGTCACAAAATCCGATACGCACTAAATTTTGGTGTTGTTCTGGCGTTGATGATTCTTGGCGGCGATCCGCAAGCCGCTTACAACGCCCTACTTTGTGCTGTAGTTCAATGGTTTGCCGAATATCGAAAACGGAAACAGTTTCAATGGAGTAATTTACATAGTTTTCTATTACAATTTCGTTTATTTTATATTCGTTTATTATTGTTCTTTTTATCGGGTGTGATTATTTTTTTTCTTGCGGCGGTTCAGATATTACCGGCGTGGGAATTGGGAACACTTTCAGACCGTACCTTAACTGCTCACCAACACAACATTTATTCTTTTTCTGTTCCTCCGTGGCGATTTATTGAGTTCCTGATACCGTGTGCGGGTGGTTGGCAATTTCCTGAAAATGCGCGGTGGTTTTCTGCATTGCCGTTTGATAATGAAATTTGGGTTCCTTCGTTTTACATGGGATTTTTGCCGGTATTGCTGGCGATTTTTGCTTTTTTCAAACATCAACACGATATTGTTGTTCCTATTGATCGTGTTCAATTTAATAATCGTACATTTATTTTGTTTATTCTTTTTCTATTTTTTACTCTTGGCAGTTTAGGCAATTGGTTTATTATTTATCCGTTCTTAACTTATTTACCGGGTTATGGGTTATTTCGTTATCCGGCGAAGCTGTTGGTTGTTGCCACGTTAATGCTTGCACTTTTGGCGGGAGCGGGATTTGACCGGTTACGTAAAGACGAATCATTTTGCCGATGTATTAAATTTATTCTTTGGTTCTGTTATTTATTTGTATTTTTTATTTTGATCATTGTGTTGTTTCGTATCGACATTTTCCCCGAAGTTCCCAACTGTCCTCTTTTCGGTACGTTTAATGTGGAAGCTGCTTATTCGGGACTTTTATTGACGGCGATTTCTGTTTTCTTTTTTACATTTCTGATTCGCCGGACAATTCATTGGCAAACTGCACCGTATTTTTTACTTCTTTTTGTTGTTTTGGATTTATTGATTGCGAACACTTGGATGTTTGCGGTGGTTCCGAAGCATGAACGAGATATTACAACATTTTTTGGGGACACGATTGCCGGTCAAACGATACCGGTGCGTATTTACCGTTTTCCGGTGTGGTATCCGCCGGAATTTGCGGTAACTTCGTCCAAACAACGACTTGTGGAGGCGATTCGTTGGGAGAAGATGACATTTTTTCCGAGATACACATTACCGCAACGCATTAGTGTCATTGACGTTCGTGGAACGCTCATGCTTAAAGATTACAGTGTGGTGGCTGATAAACTTCGTTCCGAATGGCAATACGGTGAATCGGGGGATTTCGAGTCGCACCTTGCGCGGCTTGGTGTTCAATATGTTGTTGGGTCTCAAGACATTTGTCTTAATGCGGAACGAATTGATTTATCGAACAATAAATCATTTTGGAAGATTCGAGATTCATTGGAGCGGTCTTATATTTTGTTTGAGCCGAATCGGTTGATTTTTGAGGTTTTGCTTAGTGAGTCTGGAACGGTTGTTATTCCTGAGCAATACTGGAATGGTTGGCGGGCATTTCTTGAGAATGGTATGGAGATTCCGATTAAGCGGGTTGAGGAGGTATTTCGTGGAGTTGATTTACCGGCGGGCAAACATCGCCTGACAATGATTTATGATCCATTGGTTTTCAAACTTGGTTTTATTCTAAGTTTATTTGGTGTCATTCTAACACTGATTAGTATTTTTTTAGTGAATAGTTATGAGTGAATAGTTATGAGTTACATCTGGGAGCATTCCCATTCCGTGGCGGTTTATTGCTTATTCGAAAAACTCTGTCTTGCGTTGATCTCTAGAAAAAAAGAGGCTATCAAAGTCGGTTATTTTGTCAAGCGGTGGGCACCATTATTTTTCAATATGAAGCCGCTTGAAGTTTTGGAAAAATAAAAAACTGCCGTTTTTATAACCTCTTGAAATCAAAAGACTTATAAAATATCGAAAATCTACACGGAATGGGAATGCTCCCCTCTGTGGTTAAAATTAATTTTTAGAGATTCCCCACTGATAGATTACCATTATTTAGTTGTTTTATCATTTTTTGTTCTGTTTTTCATGTTTTCAGGATGTTCTGGTAATTTACTGAAAACTTCCAACGTGAATGGACTTGTAACCTACGAAGGAAATCCTACCGCAATCGGTTCAACCGATACAAATGGCGAATTTGTTTTAACAACATTTAACCTTCGTGATGGAGCAATACCGGACGAATATAAGGTTTCTATTACTCCAATGAAACCTGCACCTACGTTTGAAACGGCAAGTACCGCTGAAATTGCTGCCT
>JAITBS010000549.1 GCA_031283515.1 Planctomycetaceae bacterium | reverse complement strand
AAGAATACTTACCCTATTTTTCGGGAAACAATCAATCAGTTAGTGTAACTTTTTTCTACAAAAGGATTTACAGAAACATTAAATAATTCTGTTTATCTATTTAGGAAACGTTCATAAGTTCCAATGAGTTCCGTTTTTACGAGAACATGTCCTTGCATTGCTTCGAGCAAATCTTTTTTTGTTGCGCCCGGCGGAATCTTCAAGCCCGTGTCAAGAGCGTAGAGAGTAAAATAATAACGATGAACTCCATGTCCTTGCGGTGGATTAGGTCCTTCATAACCGATATTGTTAGCGGGCAATGAATTTCGACCTTGTAACGCCCTAATTGGTACGGTAATTACTTTTTCACGTGCGATTCCTTCCGGCAAACCGGTTAGATCAGGTGAAAGTCCGTAAATGACCCAATGCACCCAAGGTTCAGCGGTAGGAGCGTCCGGATCATCACCAATTAAGGCAAGTTCCTGTGTTCCTGCGGGAACATCCGTCCATGAAAACGGCGGCGAAAGATTACCGCCTAATTCGGAATATTGCTTGGGTATGGGGTCTAAATTATTAAAAGCATTGCTCGCCAATCTCATTGTATTTTCCTCAATCAGATAATAAAAGTAATAATAAATAAAAGTTTTCAGAAATTGTCTTTAGTACCAGTAATCAAAAAAAACATTAATCAAAACGGAAATGTCGCAAACAATAAAACCTGTAACAATAAATAGTAATAGAATTAAGGAAAAAAATCCGAACAGAATTGCTTTTTTATTTATAGGATTCTGAAGTGATGAACAAACTGTTGTGATATTTTGTTTCAATAATTTCCATTTCAGGTTATCTTGTTCATAACCGGTTGCTTTCAGAATGAGATACAATCCCCAATGATGACCTGTTATTGTACACTGAATACCGAAATCAGGTAAAAATAACACATTACCTTCGAGGCGGGTTCGTTGGTCTAATTTTTGAGCGAGTTCAACCAATTTTGGGATAAAAACATTCAACGGACAATGATAAATCACAATCCGTTGAGTTAATTGTTGCGTGAATAAATAGACCATACTGAAATAAAAAGCCGTCCAAAACAACCAGATGGAACATCCCCAAAAGGTGATAACCCAGATTGGAATGACCAGACGACCAGGTCCTAAACTGAAAAGCCCCAACAATCCGCCTGACAAAAACATGAAATCCTGAACTCCATTAAGAACCGTTGGGCGGCGACGATTCTGTAACAAAGCAAGCCAGAAAAAATATCCGGCAAGCGGTAAAAGAGTTAAAAAAAACATGTTTTGTGATTTTGTCTTTTATGATTTAGTTGGTGTTTTTTTCCAGACGTTTTAGTCTTAGGTTTTTAATTTCGACTTTCATGGGAGGACCGACATGGGCTTGAATTGCAAAGATACCACTTTCGCGGCGATGTTCTTTGTCGTCATCTGTGGCGATACTCATAACATGTCCATTGATTTTATTGGTGAACGTGAAATTTTGGGCGGTGATTTCGTAGGTATTCCAATCATCAACTTTAATTTCTTTTTTCAGGGCGTCACTTTCTGCGAACCGGCGGACGGTTCTTGGTTTTTGGTTTGCTTCGATAGCAGTTTCCAACCCGCGAGCACACAAAATACCGCCGAAACCTTCACCGTAAAGAATACCGGAATGGGTGTGAGAACCGTCGAAGTCTGCTTGATAACCGTTGACGCGAAATGGTTTATCACCGGTAGTTCTTTGGCTTCGGTATTGAAAACCGGAATTTCCTTGTGGTGTAAGTTTAATATCCGCACGGAAAATAAAGTTATCAACTTCACCATTTTTCCAGATTAGAAAGGTGTTGTAAGTTAATTTTGCGGGTCCATCGTTGGCGGTTTGTCCAACGATCGCACCATCCTGAACGCTCCAAACATCGGGATTGCCTTCCCATTCCGAAAGGTCTTTCCCGTTGAAAATGGAGACGAACCCATTTGCCTTTTCTTCGTCGGAAACCTGTGCTTCTACCAATACCGGAAAACAAAACAACATAATCATTCCTGCAAAAACAAACCATTTTTTCATGGCAACACTCCTTAAAAAAAGTAATCTTGACAGAACCACCAACAGTTTTAACAACGATTGATGATTTTAACATTTTAAAACAGATTCTACCGTACCGCCGATCAAAATAGCCACAAAATATCGAAGGTCTGTTTTTTATGAAAATAAACGACCCAATGTTTAATTAAGTTTTTTAATGAAAATTTTGACCGGCTGCAGTAAACTATAGAATTTTCTCAAATTAACACGATAAAGTCAAGTCAATAAAGAGAAAAACAAAAAATTGGGTAATTATTCGGAACGGGCTAATAAATATTCGACCCAAAGAGTTGGTATTACCATTTCGGTAAAAACTCCGCCTGCGAATCTGCGAACATCGGCGTAATCAGCGGACTTAAAACTTCTCTGCGAACATCGGCGTCATCTGCGGACTTAAAACTTCTCTGCGAACATCAGCGTCATCTGCGGACTAAACATCTAACAACATCTACATAATCTGTTGATAAAAATAGACCATTACCATTCGTCCTATTTCAGAATGAGTTTTCTGTTCCGGGAAATGTGGAATTACGAA
>JAITBS010000540.1 GCA_031283515.1 Planctomycetaceae bacterium | reverse complement strand
GAATCTTCATGTTTGGAACCTCCCACAGAGATTGGAGGTAAACCGTTTCGAGTATCGTGAAAATTATGTACCGCTATACCCATTTGTTTGAGATGGTTGGTACACATTGATCTTCTTGCAGCTTCACGCGCTGCTTGAACGGCAGGTAACAGCAGAGCGATTAACACGCCGATAATCGCAATCACCACAAGAAGTTCGACCAATGTAAAGCCAAACGGTGAAGAATGAACAAGAGTTAAGATGTTTGTAGAAAAGAATTTAGAACGTAAACACTTTCCACGATCCGTTCTTAACTTCCTACTACAGAGTGCCCCCCCCCCCCTGACTTTCCTGATCTACCCATTTTAACAAAGGGCTTTTTGTCAAAAAAGTCCCCAAAAACACAATCAAACATCTTAATACATTTTCCATTGTCAGACTCCTTATTTTGTAAGGTTTCTTTGAAATAGCCACGATTCGCTTACCGTAATACAATACGGCAAGAAAACGTATCGCAATTGAATTAGTTTCACAGTTTATCAGAAACCCGCCAGATTGTCAATCGGTATTTTTCTCCTTGCTAAAAAGTTTTTTTTGTCATAAAACAAAAGAACAATAGGAGGTAATGAAGCCGGTGTGTGTATTGTCAATAAACAACAGAGGTTGTCTTGTTGTTGAACTTAGGTAAATTTGCCTAAATTACCAACCACGATGAACTCTAAAAAAATTCAAAAATTCGTATTGGAGAATTTTCAGAATTTGTGTATATTGTGTTCACTTTATTTTATAAGGAACCGGAAACACTGTAAAACTTCCGGTACGGTGCCGAAAAGGAATTCGGGTACGACAATGAATCATTTTAAGTTATTGGCAATAAACTGGGCAGTTTTAATTATCTTAACCTTTTACAGCGTATCTGTTTGGGGAGACGATGCCTCTAATCGTTTTACAGCAGCAAAATCGTTGTTTGACCTTAAACAGTATGAGCAAGCACGAACCGCATTCGACGCTTTTATTGCCCAATACCCAAACCACACAGAAACAACCGAAGCAACTTATTATCTGGCAGAATCACTATTGTATCTCAAACAATACGTTTTAGCCGAAAATTATTACCAACGGCTTGTTGCCTCCGGTTTGGACAATCCGTTTGCAAGAGCCGCTCTGTTTCGTTTAGCCGATATTCCTTATTTGCAAGGGTTGTTTAATGTTGCAAAACCGCGATTGGAAGAATTTGTCGAAAAATTGCCCCACGATAACAATTTACAATACGTGTTGTATTATCTTGGCGATATCGCCATGCGAAATAACACCACAGAAAACACTGCCGAAGAGGCGGAATGGTATTTCGGTCAATGTGACCGTATGTTTCCGAACGGAACCAAAAGTCTCGAAAACAAAATCGGGTTGGCATGGGCAAAAAATCAACTCGGAAATATCACCGAAGCAAACGCAATTTTTCAGCAGTTAATGAGTAGTTCCGATCCGCTCGTTGTTGAAACAGCAACCTATCAATGGGGCGTAACCTTATTTGAACGCGGCAATTTTCAAGAAGCAATCACCACCCTCTCCGAATTTCAAAAACGTTGGGCAACAAGTCAATATTATACGGATTCGATGCGAGTCTTGGCACGATGCAAGGGAGGACTCGGTGATTACAACGGAGCTTTACAACTGTTTTCCCGAATCTCGCCGTTGACTACCGATGACAATTTGGTAAAAGTGCGTTGCCTCTACGGATTGAAACAAATTCAACAAGCACAAAATCTGTTGGCAGAAATAGAACGGATAAACGATCCGGTTTATCGAGACGAAGCCGCACTTTTGAAATCAGTGTTTTGGTTCGAACAACGTAATTGGCAACAAACAATTTTTACGTTGGAATCTTTCCTTTTACCTCAATACAACTCCTTAACCGGACAAGTTATGTTCAATTATCTGACTCAACCGTCACAATCCGGTGCTCAGAAATTGAATGATGAATCGTTTATGAAAGCCTGTTCTTTATTAGCGCAGGCTTACGCGAAAAATAGTGATTCGGTTCGGGCAAACGCAATTGTTCGGGAAATGCAAAATCAAGCGGCATTGCTCGGACATTCGGAACTCTATGCTATCGTTACGGAAACAACCAATCAATTAGCAGGAACAACTGATTCTTCCAAACCGCAAAATCCATTCCCCAGTGGTTCATGGTCAGGACGCAATCCGGCTGGTAATGCCTCAAAAGGGCAGGGCGGACAATGGACTCCGAGTGGGCAATGGAGTTTGGGAGGACAAGGAACTCCAAACGGAACAGGGCAGGGGACTCAAAATAACGGCGGCGGACGTTTTTCGGGTTCGGGACGGCAACAATCTCCAACAACACAAGGAACTGATTTAGACCGTTTCTGGCGTGCTTCACATTTTTATGACCAGAAAAATTATTCCGCTGCAGCACAGCAACTAGAACAAATTCTTGCAACACAATATAACCAGTTGACAACACCTAAACACTATTACATTAATTATGCCGTAACAGAAACAGAAGGTACGCTCAACGAGATAACTTTTGTCAAAGCCTGTTCACTTCTTGCGTTGTCGAAAGCTCAATTGGGAGACATTGAACAAGCAAACGCTATATTTTCCGCATTGGCAACACGAGTGAAATTATCAGACACGGTTCAGAAAAATTTGTTTCAGGAAACTCATGACCAGTTAGCCGAACTCGCCAAGAATCCCAACTCATCGGGAACAGCAGGAACAGGAATAACCGCTCAACCGCTTCTTTCCGAATCGGAACAACGTAAAATAATCCGTGATTGTAACTCACTTTACAAAGCAAAACGATATGAACAGGTTGATAGTAAACTTCTTGATCTTATTGCTCAAAAACCGGAAGAGTCTATTTTTGCCGAAGCCTTGCTGCTGCGGAGTAAAGCCGCCTACCAACTTGGTAAGGAACGAGATGCCGTAGTATTACTTGAGAAAATAGTTGACGAATTTTCGTCATCGCCGCAATATCAAGATGCGCTTTGGTTTCTCGGAATTTATTATGATTCTTATGGTGATACAATTAAATCGGTTGACTATTTTCAATTGTTGTCGGATCGTTTTCCGAACAGTAAACATATTGATGGAGCCTTATATTTTCTAGCGTTGGATGATTTACAAAATAGTAACGGACGCAAGGCAACAACTTATCTGACCCGAATTTACCGAAATTACCAAGCCGGTGAATATTGGTCACACGCCGCCTGGACACTAGCCTATGAAGCGTACAAAAAAAAGGATTACGACCAAGCAGAGATTTATTTACAAAAACTCTTGCAACATCCTCCTGACGTGGTTATACTAGATCGTGCGCTTTATCTGAAAGGTGAACTTTCGTTTCGGAAAAATGAATATGAAATAGCGTTTATTGCTTTTCGTGATCTTGGCAAACTATGTCCGGAAAGTCCGCTCTGTGATGAAGCCGCAAAAAATGCACACATCGCCGCCGGAAAAACAACAAAAATCAGATAGTAGTTAATAGTGAATAGTTAGTAGTGAATAGTGAATAGTTGCGCAAGCGTTGTTTGAGGCTGTAACAGTTGGCATAACGTTATAACAATTCCTATTTTATTGTTTCACTACTAATTATTCATTACTAACTATCAATTACTAACTATCAACTATTAACTATTAGCTAAATACGTGGCAGGGGAAGTACTTTCACAAGAAGAAGTTGAAAATCTCTTGAACATCATGTCGATGTCAGAGAAAAAAGACCCCAAACCCGCTCCGGCGGTCAGCGGAAAAAGTGCGCCGATTACTTCTGGTGTGGGTCCATTGGGACGCAATGCTTCTTCGACAATTTCTTCTAGCTCTAGTTGGGTTCATCCAGAAAAAATCGGACCAGTCAACTTCAAAAGTCCCGAACGTGTTAATCGGGAACAAATGAAAACGCTCCAAACGATGCACGAAGGTTTTGGTCGTAAATTTGCTGCCGGACTTTCTGCGATGTTGCGAACGGTAATTGATGTTAAGTTGACGAGTGTGGATCAATTAGCGTACAGTGAATTTATCTTTGGTCTTGACAATCCGACTTGTTTCAATCTGCTCCGAGCAGAACCGCTGGAAGGGAACCTGATTCTTGATATTAATCCGTCTATTATTTATCCAATGATTGACCGATTACTTGGAGGAGGTCGTGAAGGAACATTGGTAACTCGCCGTCCATTGACCGATATTGAACAACGTCTTGTGTTACGGATTACGAAATTATTTCTCAAGGAGTTGAAACACGCATGGGAAAATGTGATGGAATTGGATTTTGAAGTGATCCAAACAGAAAGTAATCCGCAACTGATTCAGATTGTTCCGCCTAATGAGGTTGTGGTGTTACTTTGTTTTGAGGTGGCGTTGACAGAAGTTCGGGGAACCATCAATCTCTGTATTCCTTATAATTCCTTCGAACGAATTGCCGGCAAGTTAAACACCAATGCGTGGACAACCTACAATAAAAAACAGGCAACTCCACAATCCATTAAAAAAATCAGTAAATCAATTCGTAACGTCCATGTGCCAATCAAAGTTAAATTGGCAGACGCCAAAATTAAAATGTATGAACTCCTTCAATTAAGAGTCGGAGATATTATTTGTACACAAAAAAATGTTAATACGCCGCTTCTGATCAGTGTCGAAGGTATTCCGAAATATTGGGGACGACCCGGAACTTATAAAGGTTACGCCGCAATACAAATCGATGAAACCATTGATGATCCAACAGATATTATCGCACAAGACTGAAACAAAAAATAATGAATAAGTCTATTCCGCGTCCAATTGTCTGTTTTATTATTGTTACTAACTGCCGATTATTAACTCTTAACTTTAATTATTAACGATGTTTAGTTTTTTATTTTTAGTGATTTCCCTTTTTTCCGCAGTCGATTCTCAAAAAGAATACGCATGGCAACAAGTTTTTGATGGTAAGACGCTTACTGATTGGTCTGTTCCGGTTTTTGGCGGCGATGGTGAGGTGAAGGTCAAAGATGGTCATCTTGTGATCGGGCAGGGTGCCATGATTACCGGAGTAAAATACGAAAAAGTATTTCCCCGTGTTAACTATGAAATTCGTTACGAAGCAAAACGGACAATGGGTAACGATTTTTTTGCTGCATTGACATTTCCGGTAGGCGATGGTTGTTGCACGTTTATCAATGGAGGTTGGGGCGGCGGGACAATTGGTTTGAGTTGTGTTGACGGCATGGATGCTTCGGAAAATGAGACGAGTTCTTTTTTCAGTTTTACGGATAATCAATGGTACAAGTTTCGTCTCTTTGTAACGGGAACATCAATTCGTGTTTGGATTGATGAACCCACCAAAGATGGTAAGCGTAAAGAAACTCTGGTGATTGATCTGAAAATCGGTGAAAAGAAGATTTCGCTTCGGGATGAAACGTCCCAATATCAACCGCTTGGTTTCTGTACATGGGTCAGTGAAGGGCATATCCGTAATATTGAATATCGCAAACTAAAACCCGAAGAAGTCAAATAAAAGCGGTAGAAAGTAGGGGAGTTGATAATAAATAATGTCACACGGAATTTTATAACAGTTCACGTCAATAAACAAAGGTAACAATGTTTGAGCGAAATATTGAGTTGTTAATAGCCTGTTTTTGTTGATTGACGTGTATGTTTTTTGAAACGGGGTTGTTGTATGATTTACGGAGTTAATGCGATTTTGATGAATGTGTTATGGGCTTCGTTGGCTTTAGGAAGATTTTCCTGCTGAATGAAATATTGGATGATTCGTCCGGTTTTTGTATCCAATTTTGAATCGGTTCCATGTGAACCGCCATGACCAAAAACATTGCCGTTGATGTTGACACCAAAACCATAATTGTTTGGTAAATCACCCGTCTGTTTTGTCCGAATTTCCCGAACCGATTCTGGTGAAAGAATTTGTTTACCGTCGAATGTTCCTTCTGCGGCAAGCATCTGGTAAAATCGTATCCAATCTGTCGGTGTTGAAAACAAACCGCCGCCGCCTTCAGGAAACCGGATTGTCCGATCTTCAAATGGATAAGTCATGAAGAATATTTTTGTTTCGACAAGATTTTTTTTCTCTTTGTCAAACCGATATGCTTTAGCAAGCCGTTTTATTTGTTCTGGTGTGGGCCAAAACGAAGTATCTTTCATACCAAGCGGTTTGAAAAGCCGTTGTTCGAGGAATATTTCAAACGGTGTTTGGGAAACATGTTCAACAATTGCCGCTGCAATATCAATTCCAATATTGGAGTACAAATATTTTGTTCCCGGTTGATGGGCAAGTGGTGTCATTATGAAACTGGTTAAGGCTTTTTGGGTGGACAGGGAATCAATTCCATATTTTTTTTGAAACGGTGTGATAAAAATCATACCGGCGGTATGACTTAACAACATTCGTAATGTTATTGAACGTTCCAATGGAACCAAAATCGTTTGCTTTTCGTTTTGTTCTGTAATTACCTGAAATTCTTTGAGTGCTGGGATATATGTTGTTACAGGTTCATCTAATGAGAGTTTCCCTTCTTCGACAAGCAACATTACTGCAACAGCGGTAACTACTTTGGTTTGCGAAGCCATCCAAAATACCGTATCTGAATTCATTGGACATTTGGTTTCCAGATCGGCGTAGCCAATCGTGTCCATTTGAAGTATTTTGTCCTGTGTGGCAATAACCGTAACCATACCAGGTAGTTCGCCGGCATCAATATAAGGTTGGAGTTTTTCCTTAACCGGAACATTTTGTGCCGGAACAAACGAAACAAAAAATAATACACAAAGAAATAATCCAATACTAAAAATTCTTTTCATAACAGTTTATGAGTTTAAATGTTGATAACCATTACGCAAAATTTACACAAGAGAACTTCAAGGAATTTCCAAAAACCTATACGATTGACGGTAAACTATGGTATTGGTAATTGATGAATTTGATGTCGTCAGAACACTCTGAACATAAATATAATCATTTTCATCAGAATTAGAACATAACAAAAAATAGATTTTTTTCAATAGCCCCCAATAAATTTACTAGTAATTGAAATCTTCCTAGTTGAGGATATCCTAGAAAATCAAGTATCATCGCCTATTATAACGCCTTTAATACAGAAAAAAAATTCCCCTGATATCATTGAATTAAAAAAATATTGAAATAAAATACCAATTAAATTATTTTTTACCTATTTTAACAACACAAAATTTCAAGATGTTCAAATTAAAAAACTTACAAACTAAAAATGAAGTTGACTTTTTCGAGAGACTAAAATGTGTCTTTCCGGGTTACTATATCGGCACTCAAGTTGCTATGTCTGCCATTATCGAAACAGATAATTTCAGAGAAAGACCTCAATTCAATACGTATTATCTTGACTATGTAATTTGTGACAAAAAAGGTGAAAAACCTCTAATGATTATCGAACTCGATGACAAAACTCATTACTACTCCGAGAAAAGAAAAACACAAGACAAAAGAAAAAACGGAATTATACAAAGTACCGGTATTCCATTTATTCGTTACAAAGCACAAATCAGTTACGATATTACCGGCATTGCCAATAATACAATTCCTTATCTTAATGGTACAAAAACACCGCCAACCTCAGCAAGCGATGAATTGACGCGACGGGCAACAACATTAAGTATTGTTGTTACACTCGCATTTTCAAACATTCCAACAACTAATTTATCATCTAACTCCGAACTCCAAACAATAGTAACACCGCTTTTTTCAGCAATAATTGACATTGCTTGACCAAATGGAACTCCATCAAAACGAACATCAAACTGA
>JAITBS010000539.1 GCA_031283515.1 Planctomycetaceae bacterium | reverse complement strand
TTCTTTATCGGAATGACCGTTTTGATTCATCCATTCGAGCAAATTATTTTTCAAGCGTTGTACAACTTGCCGATATTGTTCTTTTTTGGAAGTATTATTATCGCCTTCAAATAAAAGGTTGATCAATTCATTGGGATCATTTTTCAAATCGTACAGCGCATTTTTTGCACGATTTGACCGTGCAAGCATTAACTTCCAATCTTTTGTTACAACACAGTAAGACGGAACAGTATCGTGTTCATGACTCCATTCGATAACCGCGTAATCTTTCCAATTTTTCGTATCAGGATTTTCGATTAATGTCCGTAAACTTTTTCCTTCGGACGGTGTTGTTGTATCAGCGATTGTGTAGTCGAGAATGGTGGCGAATAAATCAGTTGTTGTAACCGGCTGATCAATTGTGAGATTTTTATGTACGTTTTTGGGCAATTTGATAATAAGCGGAACACGAATAGATTCGTCAAAGAAAACACCTTTACCGTTTCTACCGTGTGCTCCGAGCATTTCGCCGTGATCGGAAGTGTAAATAATCAATGTATTATCGTATTCATTATTCTCTTTGAGTTTTTGAACAAGTTTACCGATAGCATCGTCAACTTCCGTAACAAGAGCGTAATAAACCGACATGGCATCGGTAATTTTTGTACGGTCATTAAAATAATGCTTATCCGCGCCGCGCGGTGAATTTCGCAACGCATAAGGTGAATTGGGTGAACGGTCATCAATACTTGGTGAAATCAAGTCATCGAATTCTTTGATCGGTTTATTATTTGCACGGTAAACTGAAAAATACGGTTCGGTAACAAGATACGGCGGATGCGGAAAAGAAATAGACGCAGTAATATTAAATGGTTTTGCGGAAGTGAAGGCATTGTCGAGTGATTTCAGAGCGAGATTACGTTGAAAGGAAGTTTGCGAATAGTTGACATCCAGAATCAGCTGCCCGATTTCAATGGCGTTATTTACGGTATCATTTTCTGTATCGTTATTATTTTTATTTAGATTTTTTGTTAATGAATTTGGCGACGGTTTGCCGTATTTCACGTCGGCTTTAACGGGAGCATAAGGTCTTCCAAAACGCGGATTATATTGTAACCCGTTTTTCAATTCGTTCCGATCAATCGGCGAGTTTTGGTGAATTGATTCTGTCAAAGCGTCTTTTTCTTTATTTCCATAACGAAAAGTTCCGTCATCTTTAAAGATGTAATATCCGAAATCGTAATAAAAACTTTTATCTGTTGTTTTCTTGATTCCGGCAAGTGAGATTGGCGAATGCCATTTTCCATGATATTCGCTGAAATAGCCATTTTTGTTCAATACACCGTCAAAACTAATTTGATTCCAAGTCGGCAAGTCTGTTGAGCTTCGTTTTGCTAAGGTATTTCGATCAACTCCTGTACTATAAATTGATCGTCCGGTTAAGATGCTTGTTCGTGCAGGGGTGCAAACCGGACATTGTGTGTAAGCCGAAGTAAAACGAACTCCATCTGCTGCCAATGCGTCAAGATTGGGTGTTTTTATAACAGGATTACCGGCACAACCCAAAACATCATAACGATGTTGGTCGGTCATAATGAAAAGTAAATTAAACGGTTTGGGCGAACTCGACGCCTGTTCCGAAAATACAGTATTAACGACAATGAATTGTAATAAAATTGTTGTCGTAACAAGGAAAGATAATCTCATAATTTTCATAATTAACTGTTTGTGAGAAAAAAATAATTGTTGTAATATTTCAGTGGAATAATTGTTTTTTATTCTTCACCCTGAAGGGGCGGAATTTTCATAACCGATCGTTAAGTTTGGTTTTGCCTCAAGCCGTTCCCAAAGGCAGAGTTACATTAAGCATTACTTTTTCCGTTTGCTGTTGCGGATCAATTTGTTTTTTGTGCGGCGATATGCGGCGGCAACGCGGACTTCCAACCTTGGTGTAATAATTCGGCAAGTTCTTTTTTGACATCGGCATAAGCGGGATCATTAATCAGATTAACTGTTTCATTCGGGTCTTTTTCAAGATCAAATAATGCCGCTTCAAATCCGGCTGTACGTTTAGGTTCACCAAATTCCATGTACGAATATTTTTTGGTTCGAACTGCTTGTCCCTGATCTTGATCAGTGAGAAACGCCGCTTTCTTCCACGCCGCAGCAACATTTTCTTGTAACAATGATTTCAAACTGATTCCTTCAAGATTACCCGGATTTCGTAAACCGCAAAAATCAATCAATGTCGGAAGAATATCAACAAATTCCACAATTTCACGGCTAACTTTGCTGTTTTCTTTTGCGCCGGGAACCCGAATAATCAACGGCGCACGATGAGTTCCTTCGAGTAACGAATATTTTGCCCACATATTATGATCACCAAGATGAACACCGTGATCACCGATTAAAATGACAATTGTATTCTTGTCCAAGCCCGTTTTTTCCAATGCGTTTAACACCAAACCCAAATTATCATCCACAAATGTTACACAACCATAATAAGCGGCGATTGCTTCTTTTACCTCTTTCGGACTTGCCGGTGATTCACGGAAAATATCGGGATTGCCGCCGGTGGTGCGGTTAATGTACGGAAAATCTTTGAGTGAAGCAAGCGGAGCTGGCGGATCAGGAATTTTTTCGGGATCGTATAATGTTGCAAATTTTGTTGGTGAAATGTAGGGAGTGTGAGGTCTTGCCTGACCCAATGTCATAAAAAACGGTTTTTTGTCGGTACTCTTATCTGCGGCGTACTGTTCCAAAAGCGCAACAGCAATTTGTGCACTCCTCCAATCGCCTTCGTTTTCCTGATCCAATCCCGAATCACCGTAACTGTCCGAATAAAGTTTTTTACGTTGTTCTTCGTTTTGAGGTTCGCTGTTTGTTCGCGGTTTTGCTTTTTTGTTCCAGTCAGGTTTGGCGTTGGGAAATTTCAGAATTGGTTCCGGTCCTTGCCAACCTTCCGGCTTGCCGAAATGTTCTATTCGGTCAAATGCCAACATTTGTTTCGGAGCAAATTCATTACCGTTATGATAAAATTTACCAATGTCAATCGTAGTGTAACCGGATTCCTTGAACAACTCCGGCATCCCGACAACACCTTCCGGTAAAACATCACGAATACGTTGCGGATTTTTCCACAACTGAGTTGTTGCCGGTCGTAATCCATTGATAAACGAAGTTCGTGTTGCGTTACAAGCCGAACCCTGACAATAAGCGTGCTCAAAACGTACTCCGCTTGATGCCAGTTTATCAATATTCGGCGTTTTGCAAACCGTATTGCCGTAACAACCAAACACGTTCCAATGGGTGTCCTCCGTAATAATAAACAACACATTCGGTTTTTCCGTATGCGTTTTTTGATCGTCTGCAATCATGACACTGCAAACAAAAAATAATTGTAATAACAATAAAAATAAAATCGTGTTTTGAAATTTCATTATATTTTTTTGGTTAATTTGATTACAAAATTAATGATTACATTTTACGGTTATTTCAATTAGGAATTTTCTTTTTAATTGCAATACCGGCATCGAATGTTTGTACTGTTTTACCTTTAACTTCAAGTTCAAACGGAGTTGTTTTCGGTTCTGCGAATTTCTCGTCGATCAGAGTATAGGTAATTTCCTTATTCTCAGGACCTTCGACTAAGTGCTTGATAACCGTAACTTTGAAAATTCCTTCCGGCGCACCTTTCCACTTTCCGTAAGTGTAAAATTGTGCAATACCTTCGGCATTGGTAATACTGGATATTCCCCAATCTTTTTGATTTTCGTCTTGAGGAACCAAGCAACACGTGCTCCTTCTAACGGCTTTCCATCTTGAATAATGGTGATTTCACAAGGTTGTAGTTTTTTTGGAAAACCTTCCATGAAATTTTATAAAATTGTTAAATTAAAAGTTTGTATTAGTTTCACCGCCGTTAATCGAACCTAAAGCTCCCCAAACTCCGAATGGTGATTCTCCCGTATTGACAATTTTTGTTCCGGTTCCTGTATCAATTGTTTCACTAATAAACTGAACAGAACCATCACCCAAAACTACCATAACTCCGTTGGGATGCCAACTGGATGCCGAGTTCATTACTCGCCTGTTCGCTGTCCAAGTATTGGCACTATCATTATTGTTATTGTTATTATGGGGTGCATTAATAGCATATTGTGTTGTATCTTCGGTTGTTCCTGTTGCACAACTTGGGCTATTCGGCGGAAGGACAGTACTGAAAGACGAAAACAAAGGAACTCCCCATCCCCAAAATAATCCTTTTGCCTGAATCGCTGTACCGGTTGTTGCATTGTATAATCCTTGTGACGCAGTATCAAGACAAGCACGTGGTTTGTTCTGATTAGCATTTCCGTTGACAATATTAGCATATCTGAGAGGTTTGGCGTCATCGGTATAAATCCATGTTCCCGTACGTGCAATCTCTTCACTATCGTATGCAATTGTGATTTCTCCAAACACAACAGTATTACTTGTTCCATCCGTTAAATCACAGAAGGAACGTGTTGGCGGAATAACAAGAGCGGAACCGTTGCCTTGTCCTTGTTTTGTGGTAATAAACCCGCGTGAAATTTCGTGAGGTTCATTGGCGGCGGTAAAAACGGTTACTTCTGCCCAATCGCCGACACTAGGAACATAATTGGTTCGTCCGGGAGTTGGTCGATTGGCATTAACGTTCTGGTCATGTATCGGAATAGGTTTTGACTTTCCTGTTCCGCGATCTGATGGGCAAAGGAATGTCGATACAAAAACTGACCATGGTGTCATCGTACCTCGAAGTTCGACAACGGGAAAATTGCTATTATAAAGTGTCATGTACGGATGAACCTGTTGTGCCGAACGTACCTGTTCTCCCAATGCCGGTTGTTCCAGAAAGTCGAGAAGCGGACAAAGGATACTTTTTTGAGCGAGGTGAGGAACTCCATTATTGTTATTGTGCAGTGTTCCCGGTCCAGAAAGTGCGGGCGGAAACGACTGGTGAATATCATGATAGTTATGTAACGCTATCCCAATTTGTTTCAGATTGTTACGGCATTGCATTCGGCGTGCAGCTTCCCGTGCCGCCTGAACTGCCGGAAGAAGCAGTGCTATCAGGAGTCCGATAACGGCAATAACTACAAGAAGTTCTACCAATGTAAATGCACGCTTACGATTATTCTTCATTTTTGAATGGTTAATATTTTTTCGCATGGTTTTATTCCTTTAATTTTGAAATATTAATTTTTTAAATTGAACCGAACTGAATTTGAACTGAAATGAATTTTAAATTTATAGTATGTGAAATTCGTTAAAAAGAACTTTGATCGCCTCCGTTAATCGAACCTAAAGCTCCCCAAATCCCGAACTGCGAAGGACCACTTTTAACCAATTTTGCTCCGTCTCTTAATTTACCGGTATCAATTGTTTC
>JAITBS010000413.1 GCA_031283515.1 Planctomycetaceae bacterium | reverse complement strand
GATCATTTTTTTGTGACACTAAGATAGCGTGTTCAATATTTACCCGCAAGATACGATTCCGTAACAGGAAGATTCCGTCGGCATTATCTATTTTTTATTGCATCAAGACACCAAGCGAGTTGAGTTTTCCAATCGGGAAGTTTCAAGCCGAATGTTGTGTACAGCAGGTTGTTGTCTAATTGTGAATTTTTGGGTCTTGTTGCTTTAACGGGATATTCTGCGGAAGAAACCGGATTGGGTAATTCAATTTTTTGATTGGTTTGCTGATTCATTGCAACAAAAATTGCCGTCGCAAAATCATGCCAACTCGCAACTCCGCCCGCACTAAGATGATAAGTTCCCCAGGGAAATTCGGAATGTTCTAAACGTGAATCGTTTAATATTTTTAAGACGATTATTGTTGTTGTTATTGCAATGAGCCGTGACCATGTTGGAGCACCAATTTGGTCATAAACAACATTGGGTGTTTTACCTTGCTGATACAATCGTAACATGGTTCGGAAAAAATTGTTTCCGCGAAGCCCATAAACCCAGCAAAGCCGTAAAATACAGTGTTTTTTACAAATAGTCCGAACGGCTGTTTCGCCGTCACGTTTTGTCAATCCGTACACCGAAAGCGGAGAAGTCGGGTCATTTTCCGTGTAAAGCGAATTAAAAGACCGATTGCCGTCAAAAACATAATCTGTTGAATAATAAATCATTGGAATATTCCGTTGAGCTGCTTCTTCGGCAAGAACTTGTGAAGCAGTTGTATTGACTGCCCGCGCCAAATCGGGTTGTTCCTCCGCCAAGTCAACCGCGGTAAACGCTGCCGGATGAACAATTAAATCAATCGGATCAAGATTCCGAACAAAATGTTCCAATGCCAAAGCGTCGGAAAAATCAACATCCTGAACATCAACCGCCCGAATATCTGCCAACGGCGAAAGCATCTGGAATAATTCATAACCAACCTGTCCCGACTTACCTGTTAAAAAAATTTTCGGTTGCATAAATTTTTGTAATTATTCAGTTGTAATCTTATTTTGTAACTATTTGGTGAAAATTTTAGTCTTCACTCCGACGAGGTGAAATTTTTATTGAGTTCATATTGATAACATAACAAAGATACATAATCAAGAGGTTGGCAAAACGTTACCGATCTTTTAAGTTTTCTGTATTTCGTTTATTTTTACGCCGAATACTGTTTTTTAATCATCATATTTGGGTAATATTTTTTTTCGGGACAGTTGTTTTTAGAAAAACTTTGAAAACTTTCAGAAAAAACAATCCCTCTATTGACAACCGATTTTATTTTCTGTATTATCTCACAACTATCAAAGACGATGCGTTTTTTTGCCGTGCTGTTTTGCGGTAAACGAATCGTAAAAATTTTAACCAACCCTTTTAAAAAGGAGGAGGCTAAGAATGGAAAATTTAATGAGATGTTTCGTTGTGTTTTGCCGGAATTTTTTGGTGAAATTTTCAATGTTAAAATGGGTAAGTCAGGAAAAGCAGGGGGGGGGGGGGCACTATGTAGTGGAAAGTTAAGAACGGATAATAGAGCGTGTTCACGTTCTAAACTCTTTCCTGTAAACTTCTTACAACTTCTGCGTTCTTCACCATTCGGCTTTACATTGGTCGAACTTCTTGTGGTCATTGCGATTATCGGCGTGTTAATTGCTCTTCTGTTGCCGGCGGTTCAGGCGGCGCGCGAAGCGGCAAGGCGAATGAAATGTACCAACAATATTAAGCAACTCGGGATTGCGCTGCACAATTACCACGACCACACAAACGCCTTGCCCAACGATGGTTGGAAACAATACGTTACCGGTACTGAAACTTATATGGGAGCATTTGTCCGTATCCTCCCATTCATCGAATTGACAACTCTTTACGCCCAAGCCAATTTGAATCGCGGTTACAATAATTATGATACTGCAACACCAAGAAAGTGGGATAATCAAGCACTCGGAAAAGTAAAGGTTGATCATTATCTGTGTCCGAGTTCATCACATTCAATGGTTCTGAGTACAGACAATACAGATGAAAATAACCGTAATTGGTACACAAATCATTATTACGGTAATGCCGGTGCGGTCAGTGCAATTCCCGGCGGAGGCGGAGTTCGTTATCCGATGCTTAGTAATAATGCAACGGGTTATGGCGGTGAAGCGGTGAACGGAGTCATTTACATCGGTGCCGGAATCGGATTATCCGCTCTCAGTGATGGAACTTCCAATACAATAGCATGGGGCGAAATGTCGTGGAACGAATGGAGTGGTTATCGCGGTTGGCATCGCGGGGCTCACTACGCAGCAACAAACACAGATCCAGAATTACAACAATTTGTTGCTCTTTCAGGGAAGGGAATCAAAGAGCAAAAAGCAATTAATCGCGGTGTTTATTTGTACGCACAAGGAATAACACTTGGCGGCGATGATAAAAATATTTACTCTTCGTTGTATTATCACAGTAATCATCCCGGCGGTGTTAATATCGGTTTAGCCGATGGTTCTGTTCGATATATTATGGATTCAACAGCAATGAGTATTGTTGTTTTCAATGCC
>JAITBS010000489.1 GCA_031283515.1 Planctomycetaceae bacterium | reverse complement strand
GGAACGAGTAATATCGCAAGCGGAATTATTACTTATTCTTAACCCTGAAGGTGTGGTATTTTCATAACCGCAGGTCAAGCGAGTAGTTGATAGTGGATAGTTGATAGTGGATAGTTGATAGTGGATAGTTCGCACGCGGAGTAATACCATTTCGGCAGTAATTCCGCTTGCGACACTATCAACTATCCACTCTCAACTATCAACTTGCCGCTGCCCCTTTCGGGGTGAAGAATCAAAAACAAAAATTCCACTGATATATTACAAAAGTCTATTGAAATGGAATAAAATTGTATCTTTAGTTTGTTCTCTTTTCGTATGTTTTATTATTTTTTCTGTTTCGTAATTCTCAAAAAAAATAATCTCCAATATCTCCTGACAAAACAACTTGTGAACTTCTGCGCTAATCTGCGGACAAAACAATTCGCGAACATCTGCGTCATCTGCGGACTAAAATGAAACGGTTATGTTATTTTGTAACTAAAAATGGAGACGTAAACTTGTTCCGAAAATATCTTCGTTTCGGCTTTGATAGTTTAAGCCGGTATTTTGTTGCGAATGAATATATTCGAAAATCCAACGGATATTGGGTGTCCAAAACCAATTGATTCCAACAGTTAAATCGTTTTGGCGACCGCCGTTGCCTGCTGTGTTCCGCCAGTCCAGAAGGTCGAGGTAACTCCAACGAAGAATAAACTGCCACGCTCCCAATCCATCAACCAAATTCCAATCTCCCGACTTGAACGGATGAAAAGGATGATTGACTTTCGCCGCATTAAATGTTCCGCTTTTTAACTGATAACTTCGGTAATCATTGGTCAGGAAACGTCCCAATTCAATGTAACCGCCGGTTGCCGTCCGATCAGGAGCATAACCATGTGCTTTGGTGTTATGGTCGGCGTATCCGGCAAAATACCATTCCGAAGAAATAGAGGTCTGACCGTTTTGTAACGCCAATTCAAGACCGCCCCGATGATGATTATTGTTAGAAAAAGTACCGGTTCCCAATAAAGACGAATACCAACTAATCCCACCGGGTTGAATACTGAGACTTGTTTCGTTATTTTGGGAATGAATATACGACCAATGTCCGCCGATATGAAAAACTTGTTGCCCTTCATTGGCGTAAATCGGAACAGCTGTTAAGCGGAGATTAAAAACTGTTCCCGGATTGTCGTCTGAAATGAAACGATTGGAATTGATTTGATTTCCCTGAAACACTCCATAAAAGAGTCGAATATGATCTTTGGCAAACAAATGTTCAGAGGAAACACCAAAACGGCGTCCAAAACCAAAAGTTCCCGAAGGACCGGTAAACTCGGTAAGTGAAGTATGTAACGCACTCGTCGGATAGGCTAGTCCGGTTTCCGGTTTGAAATGACCGGCACGAACATATCCAAGAAGCGGTACATTGTGAACGCCAATCCAATTGTCAACCAAATTCACTCGTCCGCCGTCCGGTGCCAATGATAGTTCCAATTTGTAATCAAATGAGTCAAAACCATTGCCGGTAATCGCAAACTGCATTTCCCGAATACCTGCTTTATTGGAAAGACGAGACACCGTTTTTGTATCTTCGTCAATTGTATAACTGTCCAAAAAAAGACGTCCGGAAAGTTTGGGCGTGCTCCATGTTTTTTTGGTATCCGGTTTTTTCGTATCTTTTTTCAGTTTCTCAATATCAGCCGCCAAACGATCCAATTCCGAATAAACAAAGGGATCCGATGACGATGTTGCCGGAACAGTTATTGGCGGAGTTGTTGTCGAAACCGGCGGCGAAACCGTATCAGGCGGCAACAAGACCGGTGACGGCGGTGACGGTAACGGAGAGCGTGTTACCTCTTCCACAACATCGGACGGCGACGGTTGTTGGGCAAGCAACAAAGTATCTTTGGTTTTTTCTTTTTGGCGGGGAGTAAGACTGGCTTGTACTCTGGGAACAAGTTTAAGTTGCTCTGTTTTCGGCGGCAATGGTTGATCGGATACCACTTCCGTAGATAGTTCCTCAGCCAATAAAATACCGTTACAAAACAACACCGCCGTCAACATCACTTTCAAGTAAATCGACCACAATTTTTTCATTAAAAAATCCTCCTGATAATATTAACTAATCACTTACAGATTCGTTCTGTTTGAATAGATCATAACCAATGGTTGTCTAAATAATAGTTTTGAATATTGATTTCCCTTTTGCCGAATTTTTCCCAAATAACTTATCGAACAGGATATTATTTTGTTGCCTGATAGGGAATCATCACAATCAGAGAAATCCGTTCAATCCATAAATCAGTATCGAACAATAAAATCCCAATGACCCCTATAATCAGATTATTTCAACATTTTTTATGATTAAGCACATGAAAAATCGGAATAAACGGAATACCACAAAAAATAGAAAAAGTTGAATAAATCTATCTATTTTAATTATTTTATCTATTCTGATCGCGAACGGAGTCTTTCAGAAACTGCCTGTCGTATTTTCAAAGCGTTTGGGCACAAAAAGAGGTCTTGATTTATTCAAACAAAACATCAATAATACATCAATAATTTTTGTCCGCTTGCATTGTTTTATTCTTAATCTGATGAGGAAATACTTATGAATCGACGTGAATTTACCCAACAAAGTTTGTAAACGACGGTTGGTTTTGGACTTGGGCTAACAATTTTGAACAACAGAAATTCTACGGTTTTCGGTCAATCCGCCAATGAAAAGATCAATCTTGGTATCATTGGTTGTGGAGGTCGTGGTCGGCAATTGTTGGGGGATTTTGTTAAACGCAACGATATTAACATTCTTTATTGTTGTGATGCTCAAGGGAATCGGGCAGAGCAGGCACTCAAAATTGTTGCCGATTCGCCGCTCCAACAAACTCCGAAACCGTATGAAGTTCCCGACAACATTTGATTCGATTTTTTTTGTTACCGACACAATTTTTGTTTATTTTGTGAACGGTTATTTCGTTTTTTACTTTCACGTTTTACGCAATTCCTATGCAAATTTTACCGGCGATTGATATTTTGAACGGAAAATGTGTTCGTTTGAAACAGGGCGATTACGGCAGGGAAACGGTGTATGCCGACAGTCCTGTTGAAATGGCGCAACATTGGTTTCAGCAAGGAGCCGAATACTTACATATTGTTGATCTTGACGGAGCCAAAGATAAAGAACCGATCAACCGGCAAGTAGTGTACGATATTGTGAAGGCGGTGACGGTTCCGGTGGAGATTGGCGGTGGAATCCGAAACGAAAAAACAATTCGTGATTATCTTGATGCGGGAATTGACCGAGTTGTGATTGGTACGCTGGCACTCAAAGAGCCAAACTGGTTTCAAAAAATGAGTGAACAATTTCCTGAAAAACTGGTACTTGGTATTGATGCCCGCAATGGGATGGTTGCGGCGGAAGGTTGGCTTGAAACAAGTCAAATATCGGCGGTGGAATTGGCACGAAAATTCATTGATCTTCCGCTTGCTGCATTGGTTTATACGGATATTGCCAAAGACGGAATGATGGAAGGTCCTAATTTCAGTGAAATGGCAACAATGCAACAAGCGGTTCCATTTCCGGTGGTTGCTTCCGGTGGTGTAAGTTCGTTGGATGACATCCGAAAACTCCGGCAACTCGGTTTACCGGCATGTATTATCGGTAAAGCGTTGTACGAAGGAACCGTTCAACTCGAAGACGTATTGATTGCGTCACGTTAATTTGTTCCCGTTGATTTATAACCATTCACGCCCAACAATCAAGAGCTAGTCAATGTTTCTCCGAAAAATTTTCACTCATAGGCATTACGGGCATCGGTTCGATAACCTTTGCGGAAAGGGATTGCCTACTTGTTGTTGATTGACTGCCTTATGGATTTTTACTGTGAATGGTTACGTTATTTTAACTTCTACCATTTTGTAACGAATCCGAACTGTCCGGTGTGAGCGGTGGAACGTTCGCCGAGATCAAAGTCGTAATCGGCGAAGAGTTGGGTTCGTTTGGAGTTTGAAGTGTAGATTTCTGTACCGATACCCGCATTGAGCCTATTCCGTCCGAGATTCACTCCGGTCAGCACGCGGCTTTCACTTGGCTTGACAAGGTACGAAGTCCGCACCGAACCGTACAAATCACCGCTAATCTGAATTCCATATTGTAAACGTGTACGGAAATTTAGTTGATTGGTTGACTGGAACTTCGAGTTTAGACCGATACGCATTACAGTTTGATCAAGACTGCTTTTTTCAATAACCTGTAGAGTATCGGCAGTGGTAAAACCGTCTGACCATGCTTTTTGGAAATCAAGCGCAATGAGCGGAAACAATTGCCAACAATTTTTCCGTAACAAAGAATGAAACAACTCGATACTGGCATACATTGTGTTACCGTCGTAAGAAGAACGGCTGATATTATGCCGGTACTCATAATCCTGATTACCGTACGCAAGGGCTGTATTGAGGAACAGTTTTTGCCCAAACCGAAAACTTGAGTAAACACCAAACGTAATATCATCGGCTTCAATACGTCCGATATTGTTGGCGGCTCGCGGATTGCCGTAACCGAAAAAGAGACCTAACCGTAACTTTTTTCTCAACTGTGATTCAATACCTGTCAAGATTCCGCCGTGTGTATTTTTGTAACCATCGGCAAACGAATCATGCGACACTTTTCCGCTACGGTAATAACTCTCAAACCAAAGTTCGTAATCACGTAGAATCTTGCGCTGACCGCGAATACTACTGCTGGGAGAATTATTATTATCGGTATTTTGGAGGCGGTTGAAGATTTTTATGTACGGTTGCCACAAACTTAGTTGCATAGCGTCGGCGGTTAATTCGGGACCGAGTTGATTGAACAAAATCTGTTCAAAAATTTCTTTATCATCGTTACCGAGTTGATACAAATATTGCAGCAAATTATTGTCTGTGTAATTCTGGGTATCCATCAGATTTCCTATTCGTACAGTATTACCGGACAATCCGCTGGACAAAGCGAAACCGCCAACACTTGATGCCGTATGAACAACATGGAGATTATTATTAACGATTTGTGCTCTCGCGGATGAAAGTAGTTTATCGGAATGCGAAACAAAATTACCATTAATTGTACCGTTGGATGTTGTGATAACATTTTCAATGGTTCCGTTTTTGTTTGAATCACCTTCATAGAGAAACTGAACATCGCCGTTAATAGTAACATTGCCGGCTGCACTGATTTTATTCGGAACAGCCTGAATTGTTAATTTTGTACCTTCGGCGGTAGTTAATGTTCCGGTTTTGACGGAGTTGTTTCCGGGAAGATTCAGTTCTGCTCTGTCTGTAACGGAAATGTCGGCAACATCAAGGATCGTGTTGAAGGCTGCAGAAGTTCCGTAACCGCTTACGGACAATTTACCGTCATTGGAAGTCAATGAAGCGGCTGCACTATCGGTTTGAATCTTACCGGTAATTTTGTTTCCGTTAAACAGCCATTTACCGCCGATTACATTAATTCCTGCTGTTTCAACCATTTTGTCCACATCCATCATTTGCTCGCCGCTGCCATTAAACGTGACATAATCACCGTTATAGAATTTTTTATCATCGGAATCATTCCAGCCGGAATCTGACCACTTGCCGCCGGTTGTACGATTAACCGCCAGTTTTTTTGTAAACGTTACAAAACTAATGCTTGCCGGTTTCGTAATATGATCGAGTTCGTATCCTTGCCGATTATTGATGAATGGATCTTTACCGTCAAATGTTATATTATTAAATGAACCGTCCAGATTGAAACTTTCCAGCAAGGTATAAGTTTGTGTTCCACTTCCTGCTGCCCAGTTCTCAATATTTAATTTCACTCCTTTACCAAAACGAATATTTCCTGCAACATCAATAAGTACATTGGATGCACCAATTGTATCCGTATCAATATTCACAACAGCATTATCTCCAAATGTCAAATCACCGCCGATAACAATTTTGCTTACCAATTCCACATCACCGGTAAATTCGGCATTACCGGTAATTGTAGCGATATTGTTTGCAGTGCCGGATGCTTCTGCAACAAAATTTGAAGCACCGGTTTCTTGTTTGTAATTTCCGGTCAATGTTCCGGTGAGAATAACTTCACCGTTTTTTTGTACAAAAGTACCGACTTTGTTATTACCGAGTTTTGCGGTTGCCGTTCCTATTTTAGTAACAATACCGGTTCCGTCGAGTCCGGTAATTTCCGTGTCGATAACGAATGGATCCGTACCGGCTGTTGCAAGAACGATATCTTCGTTAAATGTAACAATTCCGGCGGAATTGAGATTATTGAGCGTTTTATTACCTTGAACATCCAACACAGAGTTTTCCGAAACGTTAATTCTTGACGTGCTGTCAATACTTCCGCTCAATACAAGAGTTCCTGATTTAATATTTGTTGCGCCGGTATAAAGATTCACGCCGGAAAGAGTTAATGTTTCCATATCTGTCGTTTTGGTTAATGTTCCGGTTTTTGTCAATGTTCCGGCACCGCTGATAACTCCGCTGAAAACTCCTTTGGCAACTTCAAGTTCGCTATCGCCAAGTTTGATAGAACCGGAACCTTGTAAGATTGGAGTATTGATTTTATTCGTAACTCCGCTAATATCAAACGTTCCTATAACATTAATGCCGGACAAATTGGCAACAGTGTTTTGACCGGTTAATTCCAGAGTTCCGGCGTTAATATTTATTACACCGGAATATGTATTGCCGGAAAGAGTCAATTTATCATGTCCGGTTTTTGTTAGTATTCCGGCACCTTCGATAACACCGCTGAAATTACCTTTTGCAACAGAAAGTTCTTTATCACCAAATCTGAGATTACCGGAACCTTGTAAATTTTTAATACTTACACCATTTGTTGTAACACCACTGACATCGAGTATTCCGGCACTTGCGATATTCACGCCGGAGGAATACGCAATATCAGCGGAATTTTCCAATGCCAGAGTTCCGTCATTAATATTTGTTGCGCCGGTGTAAGTATTTGTACCGGAAAGAGTCAGTTTTCCATTACCATCTTTTGTCAGTGAACCGGAACCAGTCAATGTCCCTGAAAATTCTGAATCTTCTGTTGTTCCATTTTTTGTGTCAACAATTAAATCGCCAAGTGTTATTGTACCATTACCTGTCAAAGCTCCGGCAGTTTGTGATTTATCTTCTAAGTTGACATTGGCGTCCGCATCGACATTCAATTCGGAAGTCTTACCGAAAACATTATTACTTCCGGCGGTAACTGTGAAATTTTTACCGGTAATTTCAGTAACACCGGTATAATCACTATTTATGTTACCAACAAAGACATTCTGACCTTCCTTTCCGGTAAATTTGAAATTACCGGCTCCTGTTAATTTTGCGAACAATTTTTCATTTGTAGAACCCGACGCATTCAGTTCAACTGTTTTCGTATTATACGTTTCGATTTGTGTCAAACCGTAACCAAGATAAACACCTTTGTCTATGGTTTCATTTTTGATACTGGCGTTATAATTAAAAGTTATTGTACCGATATCTTCATTTTGTTGCGTAATCGTTTTCGTTTGTTCGGCATCGGCAGGCGATTTTAAATTAATATCACCGGTTGAACCTTTAACAAATTTTTGGACGGCAATAAGTTGTTGCTGATAATTTGAAACATTGTCGGCATAATCAAAAAAGTTTTGAGTTGAAAGTGCTGTTGTATCAATTTCTCCGGTTATTTCACCGAAAAGTTCAAGCATGACAATTTTATTATTCGTATCCAAATCATTAACCGTCAACAGCATGTTTGGTAAAATTTCATCGGTGGTAAATTTCATTGTTCCGCCGTTTATGCTGAGATTACCAATCGCAGTATTTGATTTAACATCGGCAACTGATTCTGTATTCAGTTTTAATGTTGCATTTTTTAACGATTCTGCATTTTTATTATTGGAATTGTCAAGTTCAATTGTTCCTCTTGTTAAACTGACAGTTCCGGAAAAATCATCTTGAACATTGTTACCAAAACCGAATTTTGTTTCTGTTTTTTGTAGTTCTGCCTCCAATGTTCCCATGTCATTCAGTTTCTGATTGAAAACATATTCCGGTTCAGTTATGCCGGAACGATCCAATACCAGTTTGGAACCGGCATTGATTTGTATCTGGAGATTTTCGGCATGATCAATTGTTGTACTGTTATTATTCGTGAACGGTTTTTCATGATTTAAAGTTACAATCGCTTTGTTGTTCTCATTACCGGCAATCAATTTTGCGGGATTGTTTACGTTTGCGGATGCCGCCATAAATTGACCGGCGTAATTACTTGTTCCAGTAATAATTAAAGAGTTATTGGCATGAATATTTGTTGTACTGTTTTTGTTACCTTCAAGACTTCCGATAGTAACAGATTGTGCGGTATTGGCTGTTTCGCCGATAATTAATTTTTTATCGTTCAAGTTAATATTAGCATTAAATTTCAGAGAATTACTAACCGGATCGGGATTGATTTCCAACGTTCCCTCTTGAACATCAATATTTCCGCCTCCAAGATCAAAATTGTATCGAATACGTAGTTTTCCTTCACCTTTTTTAGTTACATCGGCAGGATCGTTTCCAACTATTGTAACGTTACCCGGATCAAAGGTAATATCTTGACCGATGTTAATTGCAGCAGTTGTTTTGATGGTTGTTGTAACGCCGCTTAAATGCGGAGTCAATTTATCAAGATTAGTAGAATTTGTTCCATTATAAAGTTCCAATGTTCCGTTTTCAACCGCGATTTTATATTCGGGACTTGATATACTGTTCCAATTATTCTGAACAAGCCCTGATAAAATATCAAATTTTGCCGTACCGCCGTTTTTAATTGTTAAAGCATTATCATTTGTTTCAAAAACTTTTACAGCCGAATTTGCCGTAAGATCGAGAACCGCCGAATTTCCGTCAACAATAATATTATTGACTTTCGCTGAACTATCAACAGATGCGGCATTATTAGTTGCAATGTAATTACCGTTATTAAATTGGAAAGTTCCTTCGTTGACATTGATTGTTCCATTGCGGAGATCAAAACCGTATTGAATTTCCAATTTCCCCTCTCCTTTTTTGCTCAACTCAGGATTACCTGTTACACCGGTTACTGTTGCAATATCGCCGACAAGAACATGAGTCCGCTCATATTTTGTATCAATTGTTGCACCGTTGTTGCCGAGAAGAACAAACAATCCGGGCGCAATCAAATTGGTTGCCTCATCGGTTTCAACAGTTCCGCCGTCAACAGTCATATAAAGATGCGGCAGTAAATTATAAATTTCTTGATTGTCGTTTGTATCGGCATACTTATTCGCTTGAGATTGATTAATAAAACCAACATTATCACCGATGATTTTCAGTATTGCCTTATCAGCAATCTTGATGGTATCGCTGTTTGTCGAATCATCAAAGATGATAGTTGTTTTTTGACCTCCAAATTCTTCTTTTAACTCAAATGTTCCTTCACGAATTTCGAGTTTCGATAATTCACCATAAGAATCATCGCGGCTTGTAACAGTAAGTATTCCTTTACCGATTTTTTTCTGAACACCGCCGTTGAAAAATGTATCGTCCACCGAAAGCGAACTATTTTCGGCAACACTTGTTTCGGCAGCGTCACTTATATTTGTTGCAGTTCCGCGTTTGCTGCCGAGCGGCAATGTTGCGTTTTGATTGACCACAAGTTTTTCAACTCCGATCAATGTAAACTCTTTACTATTATTATTCCAAATATTAGTGAAAGTATTCATAATATTAACGGTATCGCCGGTTGTTGAATCCATCCTGATACCGGCGACATTAGAACTTACACCATTAGATGTTGCAAAAATGGAGCTGTTGTCAAGAATATTGATGATACTCCCTTTTATAGAATTATTATCATCACTTTCCAAATAACCCGATGTATAAATACCGTACACAGAGTTTTGATTACTATTATTCTCCGCATGGGCTAAAATTTCATGTGCAATATCAATGTTCTCAAGTTGTCCGGCAGTAATACCAATTACCGTACATCCGCCTGTTGTATTGTTTGCATTAACAATAATATTGTCTTGCAGAACTAATTTTTTCGCTTCAACTAACCCATGATCATGTTTCCCTATTTCACCGAGTTGAATACCTATTGCAGTATCCGTACCAGTTACATCAATTGTTCCTAACCGAACAACACCGGAAATTACCGAAGTTGATTGAGTGTCATCGGAATTGTGTTGATAGAATCCTCTGGCAATCTGACCTGATACGATAATATTGTTCGCAGTAAGCTTTCCTTTAATCTGTCCGGTATTGGCACTAACCGTCTGACTCCCAAGACGACCAATATCAACACCAACAGAATCTCCGAAACCTTCTATATCTGTTTGGATATTTCCCAATTTTACAGTTGCATCCGAAAGAATAGATTGAGCACTCAATCCGATGGCAAAATCACTGACGGAATTACTTTTTCCACTTGCGGTAATATTATCAATTTTCACATTACCGTTAATATTTTGTAACTCAGTTGCAATTACTGTTTTGGAAAAGCCGCCGGAAACTTGAGCGGTTACAGCACCGAGTTCTATTTCGTTCTCCGCCAAAATATCACCCGCAATAAAACCATAAGCCCAATTACCAATATCAGTGAGGTTTGAATAAATCTTGTCAATTTTTATGCGTGAATGTATCGAATTATTATCTTCTAAATTTCCGGCAAGGAAACCGTAAGTATTTCCTGTTTCGTTTTTTGCATTAATTGTTCCGAAAAGTTCGATTGTTGCGCCGCTTAAATGAGCAGGTTTATTGGTCTTGGGATCAATACCATTGGCAAAAACAAAACCATAAGTATTACCGTTCGATGCTGAAATATCATAAGAATGTTCTACGGGTGTTTTTTGTGTCAAAAGAGTACCGGAAAATGATTTACCGGAAATATAAGCGAATCCGGTGGTCAGTGTATCCGCTCCGGCAGACGTATTTATATTTGAAACATTAGTGTTTTTTGTGTCAAAATTCAAGTATAATTCATGATCCGTTGTCAATATTCCTGTAAGAGCCGAATAGTCTTCAGCAATAACAATATCGTTAGTCAACTTAAAAGTATCACCTGAGTTGTATGTTTCTTGTGAAGGTGAGTCTGCACAATAATACTTAGGCTGGTCAAAAATAATGAACAGATTGGCATACTGATTAGAATGAGACGGAATTTCAAAAACGTTATTTAAAGAGGAATTCAATTCAATTTCAACAGCATAAGTTACATTAAATTTACTTGGGCTATTTCCTGCACAGGTTAGAGTCAGAGCGGCAAGAAGCAGGGCGGCTTTGATTGGATTTTTCAACATTTTTCGAATAGCTGTTCGAATAATGTTTTTTAAAGAATTTTTTGTCTGTTGATTTGACCTATTGAGGCCGTTATGCGCGCAACAGTTGCGCTCTGTCCTGTTTTTCTTTTTCATAACACTTTCTCTTTTGATTAAATAAGATTAGTTGATAAGCTCGGTATAAACCGGTGGTCTCTTTTAGGGAAACCTGTTCCTATTGCAATCGGCTTTATTATCCGCATTCAGTAATTTTTCTAAAAAATTTTTTTTACTTATAGCCGATATTTTATCCTTAATACTAGAAGTACCGATTTACAATTCGTTTATCGATTAATCACATTTTTCACATTTGATCAAGAATTACTTATCGTTTATTTCATCAGGTAAAAAAATCTTTATCTCTTGGAGGTGAATACTTATCACATCGTTAAAATAGGATAAAATAAGACAAAATTTTATTTGACAGATATTTTATATTTAGTGGTCATTTAGTTAATGAGAATTTGTGTTCAGATTATTTTCGTGAATAGTCACCAAAGATATTGTTAAGACCAAAAGTATAAGTATTCTTGACACTGTTATAAAATATTGGTAGATTACACATAATTGTTTATGATGTTGGCGTTGGAAGTTTATAAAGGAAGTTTATAAACAAAGTGTGCCGTTTTTAACCGTGCCAAGTATAACTAAGATTTCCATTTCCGTTTCCATTTCTATTTCCATTTGAAATTTATTTGCGTTTATGCCGATTCTTATTGATCATCAGGTTGTTAAACGACCACACCGAACACCGGAATTTACTGCTCAAGATAAGGAAATTCGGACAATTCTTTGTCCGCAAATGGCACCAATTCATTTTGAATTATTCCAGTCCGTTTTTGAGAATCACGGTTATCGTTTCGAAATCTTGCCCGAAATTGACCGCGAATCTGTTGAGGATGGTTTACGTTACGTCAACAATGATGTCTGTTATCCTGCCATCGTTGTTGTCGGTCAACTCATTCAAGCAATGAAATCAGGAAAATATGACCCTGATAAAACCGCTTTAATGATTTCACAAACATGCGGCGGCTGCCGCTCAACAAACTACGCAACTTTTCTAAAAATTGCTGTTACAAAAGCAGGATTTCATCATGTGCCGGTGATTCCGTTCAGTGTTGACATCGCCAACGGTAACACCAAAGGTATTAACGTCAACTTCAAAATGTTGAAAAAAATGTTTCTTGCCTTTTTGTATGGTGATCTGTTGCTGACACTTTCCAATCGTTGCCGTCCTTATGAAACGGTTCAGGGTTCTGTCAACGTGTTGGTCGAAACATGGCTCAAACGTTTACGGACAGAAATACTCCAAAATGGAAAACATCGTGTTACGGATTTTGTTACTCAGATTGTTCATGATTTCGATGTTATAGAATTGACCGGATTCCAAACACGTCCGCGAGTGGGAATTGTCGGGGAAATTCTCATCAAATACCACCCAGGCGCCAATAACCATTTAATTTCCCTGATTGAACAGGAAGGCGGAGAAGTTGTTGTTCCGAATATTCTTGACTTCATGTTGTACTGCCTGACTTCAGATAAGCAACGGAAACGATATTCGCATGTTCCTTTTCTTGCCGGATTGAAAAGTTCCGCCGGCGTCTGGCTGATCGAACATCAACGAAATAAAGTTCGAAATATTCTCAAAAAAAGCCGCCGGTTTGCTCCTATGGAAACAATTCAACACCTAATTCAGTTAGCCGAACCAATTGTTTCCACATGCAATCACACCGGTGAAGGATGGCTATTAACTGCCGAAATGGTCGAACTTATTGAACAGAATATTCCCAATATCGTTTGTGTTCAGCCATTCGGTTGCCTGCCGAATCATGTTACGGGAAAAGGCGTGTTGAAAGAACTACGTTCACGTTACAACAAATCAAATATTACGGCTATCGACTATGATCCCGGTTCAACTGAAGTCAATCAATTAAACCGAATTAAATTGCTTATGGCAATTGCGTTACGGAATTTTCCGCAATAAAACCCGATTGACCGACACAAGGTCTTGTAACGATTTCCGTTCTGTTCCCAATTCCAAAGTATTTAGTCCGCCGATTACGCTGATTGTTTTGAGAATACAAAATAGACAATATAACAAAATAGACGAAAAGAGAACAAACGAAATGCACGAGAATTGTATTCAATAAACTTTTAAAAGAATCTGTGTAATCTGCGGACTATTTAAAGTGTTAATAAAATAGACCTAACTATACGGTGTGTTTTTATAAAAATTACTTTGATCATCATTCAGTGAATTTTTTATAACACGAACCACACAAAAAAACACGAAATAACACGAAAAGAGTCAGAACAAAAATTTCGTATTTTTTGTACTATTTTGTGTGTTTCGTGTTGTAAAATAGAAAACATCATAATATTACGACAAGAGGTATATTCAGTCATGATCTTATTTTGTAACTATTCGGTAAAAATTAAAAATGAGACAGAACAGTTACAAATAGACAGTTATATTCATGTACATTAAAATTAGGCTTTATAAGAACAAAATTTTTGTATCTTTTATTTAAAATCCTGTCGATTCTGTTGATCTTGTCAAAAAACGAATACATCCAAAGGATTGACATTTGAGATGCTGCCGTTTATACTTCATATAACTTTTAAAAAATTGTTTTATACAAATTGGCGAGTACTGTTAACATTAAATTATTAAAGTTCAATTAAAATGACAATGAGATCATTTACCAAACACACCGGATTGGTTGTACCGATGGATCGCAGTGATGTCGATACCGACCAGATTATTCCGAAGCAATTTTTGAAACGAATTGAGCGTACCGGATTTGGTCAGTTTGCGTTTTACGATTGGCGTTACCAAGACGACAAACTAACACTCAATCCTGATTTTGAACTGAATAAACCGGAATATCAAAACGCAACCATTTTGTTGACACGCAAGAATTTTGGTTGTGGTTCCAGCCGTGAACATGCACCTTGGGCATTGGATGATTTTGGTTTTCGTGTTATTCTGGCGTCGGGATTCGGGGATATTTTCTACAATAATTGTTTTAAAAACGGTTTGTTGTTGATTCGGTTTTCAGAAGAAATAATTGATGAATTATTCCGGCGTGAAGCGGTTAACTATCCGTTCAGATTAACAGTTGATCTTGAAAACTGTTGGGTTTCAGACGAAAACGGCTGGTCAATTCCGTTTGAAGTTGACGATTTCCGAAAACAACGTTTAATTCAAGGACTAGACGACATCGGTTTGACTCTGCAAAAAGAAATTAAAATCACCGAATACGAAAAAAAATACGGAATTATTTAATGGATTTTTGGTTCCGCTTACCGATTCAGAAACGGCTGGGAATTATCGCAACGATTTTATTGATTATTGCGGTGATTTCGTTTGCGCTTTGGACGAATGATCCGGTACATTACCGTCCTATTAATTCAATTATCCGATTGGCACCGATTTTGTTCCTTTTCTGGCTGGCGTGGTCGGATTTACAAAAAATTCCTTTTTGGGTATGGTTGGTAATGCCGGTTATTTTAATCCTTTGTGCTTTCAAACCGGCATTTTGGTTGATTGTAATTCCTGTTGCGTTATTCGCTCTGTTTGTGATGCCTAAAAAGAAGAAAAAATAAATCAGGAAAAAAACAAATTTAATTGAAAAACTTCCTAGTGCTTTGTTAGTCTTAAAATTTGGGACAAACAGAAAGGTAACCTTGACCAAACAGGCTTATCGGAAAACACAATATCCCTAAATTAGAGACAAACAATGTAACCTAGTTCTTTCATTAAAATTTGTTGCTCGTGTATTCTGTCTTCGTATATCTGTTCTGACACGCATTGTTGTTTTATCTTTGTAAGCACCGTATATGCTGTTTTTGTGTCCGCTAGTCGTTGTCGGGCTTTTTGTAAGCTTATCTCGTCTGTCATTTTTTTTATCACGGTTTGAAGTAAAAATAAAAAGTTACTAATTGTTATTTCGACCATCTTGTAACAAAAACCAAAACTTTTAGTTATGCTCTCCTCACAGTGCTGAATTGCTTACTGGGTGTCATTAGACCATACTTAACTTACAAATAGAAAACAATATCCCCGTTTTATCCGGTGTGTTAGAGCCGGTTATTTTTTTGAAGAATTTTTTGAAAAAGTCCGATAAGGCTTTGGTATGTCTTGACAAGGAAATGCAATAAGAGTAATATCTGCGAAATTGCTCAATCTTATGATCTTTAGTGCAAGGAAGAGCCTGAATGAATGGAGTATGTTGTTTACACACTTTTACTGGAAGCAGTTACCAATGTTTAGAGATTTTCTTAACCAATTTGTAGATTGGATGTGTTTTGGCCCGCTTGACCCTATCAGTGAAGAACAACGGGAGGCAGCGAAAAAAGCCAATGTTCACAGTATTGTTAAAAACTTGTCGAGGGGTAATACCTCGTTGCAACAGGGACGCTATCAGACTGAAGAGGATCTAAACCGCTTACGAGAAGAAAACGACAAATACTGTTTTAACTAAAAAATGGATACTTCAGACGCAGATATTAAAGCCGTCGAAATAGCGTATCAATGTGCTTTCGCAGAAGCTGAAAACTCGATTAAAAATCACGAATACATTGATCAGGAAGTCTATATTCCGGCAATCAATGAACTGCGTTATGCAGGGTCTCATGCGTCAAAAGCCCTTATATCTGTTTCACCTCGTGAAAAAATAGAGAAGTATCACGCGGCAATAAAACATTGTGAACGTGCCCGTTTCGATTCTTTAGATGCGCAGTACCAGTATTACTTAAGAGAATGCCGTGTTTTTCGCGAAGACTATAAATTTGTTGTCATTAGCGAGGTGTTTCCAAAATACATAGAAGATGCTTCTCGATTAGAAGAGATAAAAAGATTAGTAAGGCAAGAAGAAGATAAGCAAATACGCTGTCAACATGTGGAACAACATCTGACAGAAATAAGACGTATCTATGAAGGGTGGTCTATCGCCCGTGAAGAATTAAACAAGCGTCGAAGAAAAGAAAGATATGATGTTTTCTATAAAACAGTCGGAATGACCGTTGGTGTCTTAACCATTCTAGGCATAATTATGGGTTTTGTTGCTTCTGTTTTTTAGTACTGCAAGCGGTGCATATCAAGATTGTCCGCGTCAATACGTTTGGAATGCGGGTCGTGATGGTGGAACAATATGGCAATTTGTTCGGAAACAACCTGAATAAAACGCGGTCGAAATTCCGCCTCCAAACCAGGTCCGCCGGACATCGGTATATTGGGCGGGTCTATAATCATCAAATCTTCAGAAACAAGAACTTCACCATTAGAACAGTCAATAGCTTTGACATTGACTTGGCATTTTCCCTGAACCAAATAAGGCGAATGCGGATCACGCATCTGGAAACCTCGAATTTCAATACCAATCACTATATCCGCATTAATTGTTTTATCACGTCCAATTTCCAGAAAATTATCGAAATCATTATTACAATTATCCAGCCATGTTTCGATTTTGGCAGGTTCTATAACTTTTAGTTTTTTATTCCGAACCTTGAGATCAATCAATTTACTGATCTGACGCGAAATCTCACGCGGTGCGTTTTGAACATCATAGGGATTGGAAGCAACTGAACGGCAAACAACTGCAACACGTTTTTCACCTTTGAGCAAAATCTCATATTTGGGTTTTACATCCGTTCCGTTGACGAGAACGAGTGCCGTCAGCAATGCCTGTTGACAACCGGACACCGCCAGAGTTAAAAGCAACAATAAAACCAACAACAAACCAAGTTTCCGAATCCGTTCCATATAATGAATCCTTAGTAATATTTCAGCATTTTTTCTTTACCGCACCAATCGCAAAAATAACACAAAAGATTTTTAACTAATTCATCATGTTCATGTTCTTTGTAATATTGGCGAAAAATCTTAGGCACACTGCGGTTAAAATATAAAAACACCAAAACGGAGAAATATCATAATTCTTATAAATATTACAACAATATACTCAATTCTGTTCTGACATTAATTTAATTCTGAGATTGCCATACCTATTGGCGGTGACCATTTATTTATTTATTATCGGCGTTTGTTGTTATTTTTTAAACGAATCAATCATCAATTCCAGAAAAATCTGTAATTCCGCAACAACCAGATTCAAGATAGGAAGATAAAATAATTTGGGCAGCTATTTTATCTCGTCGAGATTTCCGTTTTTTGTTAGTCAGTTTGGCGTCGCGTAAAAAATGTTCTGCCTCAACTGAAGTATAACGTTCATCCATATAATCAATTCCGATTCCGGTAGTTTCTTCGAGCCAATGCCCGAATTGGAGAACTTCTTTTGCTTTGTTGCTCAGGTCACCGTTTAGGCAAAGCGGTATTCCGAGAACAAACCGGACAACATGTTCATTTTCGACCAATTGCCGAAAATATTCAGCGTCTTGTTTGGGTGATTGACGAATATACGTATCGTAAGGGCTTGCAATAATCCGCTCGGGATCACTCAAAGCAATCCCGATTCGCACCGTCCCAAAATCAATACCCGCCATACAACCCTGTTGTCCCATAACATAATTGAAGAATAATTAGTATTTGAATAAGGATAATTGATATTTAAGTAGGGTTGACATCTTCAATTCTGTTGTCAATTATTTTTTGAAACTCATCCTGCTTTTCGCAACATATCATTAACAAAAGGAAGATATATTGGAGTTGCCGTATGTAAAAAAATTTTTTCAACATATCCGTCGTTTGTGTTTTCTCCGAGCATTTGTTTAATTCCGTGTGATGTTTCGATTCGTTTGGAGAGACGAGTTTCTTTTCGAATTGCTTTATTTTTAGTGATGGATTCTGAAGTGGCGTAAGGTCGGTCGTGATCCAGATGCATACACGGAAAACTGTACCGCAATTGTTTTGCTTTGATTCCGAGATTGAAGAGCCGTTCGCCGAATTCCCGATCCTCTCCGCCGTAATGCATTGATTCGTCAAATCCATTAACAGCCAATGCGTCACTTTGCCAGCAAGAACTGCAATGTCCATTCCAGGTTGCGTCGGTTGTTGTAATCCAGTTTAGCAACACTGCCAGTCGTTTATTGGTTGTCAATTTGGGAAGAGTGGATTGCAATATAAAGCCTTGTGATTTCAACCATGTTTTACGAAAGGCGCGGCCGGAAACGATATCATCCTGAGTTAATTGATGGCTGAGAGTTTTTGAAAGTTTAACATACCCGCCGGAGAGGAAATAACCGGATTCGGCGTGTTCATAATGCAATGTGAGAAAATCGTTTCGTGGAACGCAATCGTGATCTGTAAAAATGAGGTAATCTGATTTTGCGGCGGCAATAGCTCGATTTAAGATTCGGGTTTTCTGAAATCCGCGATCTGGATGCCAAAGATGCATCAAATCCCAAGGAAAATTTTTGCGATATTTTTCAATGAGGAGTTGTGTTTCTTCGGTGGAGCCGTCGTCCGCAATAATAATTTTGACAGGAGTTTGCGAATAATTTTGCGCAGAATAACTCCAGAGGACTTTTTCAAGCCAACGAGGATTATTATAAGTCGTAATCACCACCGCCAATGACTCAGGTTTTCGCCGTTCAACGGAGTGAGTTCGATTTTTAATTTCTTTCGAAATTGTTTCTGTCAATGAAGTGAAAATAGGTATTCGAACCATTTTATTTCGAAATTCTTTTTAAAACTCATTACGTGGGAACATCTTAGAACAATAAACCCGCTTGATTTACAATATTTAATAAACCGTTTTCTTTAAGGGTTTGGAAAGTTTAGGAAATATCAGATTTTTTGTCAAGAGTAATTTTTGGGTAAATATTTTTATGAAATTCAGGTAGTTTGGGTATTTTGCGGAAAGGTTACGTTGATAATGACCAATTTTTAACTTATTTTGTAACGATTCGGTGTCTATATTTCAGCGGCATTTTTGTTTTGTTATTTTGCGATACAATGGGGCGTGATTCTTTGTTACATTTTACCTATTTTACTTAACACGATTTCTCTATAACCTAGTTTCAAAATCTGTAATAATTCTGTTAAACTTTCTGTACGTTTCAGATCGATACCATTCGATACGATGGAGAAAGACGGTTTTCCATGTTAAGCGGAATTTTCGGAACACTTTACCTAGAATCTCATTTATTAAACCGGTAATGTATTCGGTTTCGATAATGAACATGGGGTATAAAACGTTTCGGGTCTATTTTCCGGTATTTTCGCCATTTCGTACCATTTTGTTTTACAAATACGTGTTGAACAACAGGTATTTTTGTATAAAAGTGTGAATAATTTAACGTTACTCTTTCACAACTTGCAAACGATGAAAAAGAACACCGAAAGAAAGATACATCTTAACACCTTCTTCCGAAAACCATTTGCGGCGATGACGTTGGTGACAGCAATGACATTGCCGATGAACTCTATGAGTTCAGCGCAGGCACAAACTGTTAATAGCAGAACCGCCTTACAAAATAAAATTAACACGACATCTGGCGGAACCATTACCATCGAAAATATCGGGTTTAGCAATACTGAACATGCAATCATCGTTGGTGGTTCTAGCAATAATCCCAATATTACAATTAAAGGTTCAAACGGGGTACTTGATACAAAAACCGAATCATTTATTCAGAGCATTTTATCAAATGTTACAAATGTTAGCCAGTTAAACAATTTTTCAGTAGATACATCACTCTTAACTCACATATCAGGTAATAATAATACTCGTAATAATTCTTCGATTTCTAATAATGTTGCGGGTTCCTTTTATACTCAATTTAAATGGTTTTCCACATCGGATACTGCACCCAATAATGGTAATGGTTTAGGATTTGAGAATATTTTATTTGAAAATGTAACTATTTCGTATGATTCCACTCCGTCAGGTAATGAACGAAAATTCGTCAATGGTCTCATTGGAAACAGTTACATTGCAGGCAGTACGTCAAGTAATCAACTAATCCCCGGTTCTGGAGATTACGGAACATCGCTCGGTAAGTTAACTGGCAATGCGTTTTCTAACATTGACGTTATTCTAAAAGGTACAAAAGATACAAATTATTTAGCAGGCGGCGGAATTATTGGTGTACGTAATACAGGCGAATATGCAAAAGGAAGTACCTCACATAAAAATCAACAAAATTCACTTTCAGCGGAAATGGATATCGTTTCCGGTAACTATTTTCATGACATTAATATTACAACAACTGATACAATTAATAAAACTTTATCTTATAACGCAACAACCAGTGCTTATATTGAAGGCGGCGGAATTATTGGCGTCAATGGAGTTTCTTCGCCGGACACATCTATTGGTCATGCTCTTTTGAAAGGACTTGAAAAGAACGCTTTCACGGATATTCATATTCTTTCCAATGATGTTCTTCTCGGCGGCGGTATTGTCGGAGTGAATAATAATAGCAAGGATACGACCGGCACAATTAGCAGCAATCCGACTTACGCAAAAATGGAATACGTTACAGGAAACATTTTTGGTAATGGAATTGATAAAAGTATTACAGTTGATATTGGTTACTCACTTCGCGGCGGCGGCGTTATTGGTTTGAACGGTTTAGGCTCGGCTCAAATTGATTTGCCGAAATTAAATGAAAACGTCTTTGCCGGAATTGATGTTACAGCAGGTACCTATATTAAAGGCGGCGGTATTGTCGGTCTTCAAAATAATGACGATGATTACAACAAAGATACTACTAGTAAAGATACCACTAGTATTGCCGATTTTGAAGCTGCATACGTCAATGCTACAGATATTTCAAAAAATGTTTTTGTTAATTTAAATGTGCAGGTTGGAAATTATGCTGATGGTTCTAGTCAATATCTTCAGGGCGGCGGTGTTATCGGGCTTCGTTCCAATAAAGGAGTTGTTATTCTGAAAAATTTGAAAGAGAATGTGTTCAAAGATATTAA
>JAITBS010000422.1 GCA_031283515.1 Planctomycetaceae bacterium | reverse complement strand
GATTTTTAAAATTCTGTCTTTCAGACAGAGGAATATTAGTTGTACGAATCCGCAGGTCGATGACCTGCGGTTATGAAAATCACACCCCTTCGGGGTGAATATCGAAAAACAAAACTTCCACTAGTCTATTACATTTATTCTAATGTTCGCAATAGATTGTCCAAGCCGGAACTGGAACTTCAATCTAATCTTACGTTCGATCTTTACTTGCTGCCTTACGTGAAAGTTTGATACGGTTCTGCTCATCAACAGCAATTACCTTAACCGGAAAACGATCACCGATTTTAACATGATTATGGATATTATCGATATATTCATCGGCAAGCTCGCTGATATGACAAAGTCCGTCGCGTCCGGGTAAAATTTCAATAAACGCTCCAAAATCTTTGATACTGGTTACTTGACCTTCATAAATTTTACCGATTTCCACAGAACCGGTTGTTCGGGTTACTTCATCGAGAGCCGCCAATGCACTTGTTTCATCGGACGAAGCAATTGACACCGTTCCATCATTCTCTATCTCGATTAAAGCACCAGTTCTATCTTGAATTCCACGAATTGTTTTACCGCCGGGTCCAATTAAAAGACCGATTTTATCAGGATCGATTTTTGTTTTGAATAATCGTGGTGCATAAGTTGAAATTTCTTTTGCCGGACGCGGAATTGCGCTGAGCATTTTACGAAGTATCTGGATTCGTGCATCGCGTGATTGGATTAAGGTTGCCTTGATAATATCCAGATTAATTCCATCAATCTTAAGATCAAGTTGAATTCCGGTAATACCGTTTTGTGTTCCGGCAATTTTGAAATCCATATCGCCGAAATGATCTTCGTCACCCATAATATCAGTCAGAAGAACCCAACGTTCACCTTCTTTCACCAATCCAACAGAAATTCCGGCAACAGGATTGGAAATAGGAACACCTGCAGCCATTAAACCGAGAGTTGCACCGCAAACGGTTGCCATTGAACTGGAACCATTTGATTCCAAAATATCAGAAACAACCCGAATCGTATAAGGGAAATCTTCAGGAAAAGGAATTACGGGTTTAACACTGCGTTCGGCTAAAGCACCGTGACCATATTCACGACGTCCCGGTCCACGAATTGGTTTGCATTCACCAACCGAAAAACTTGGGAAATTATAATCCAGCATGAATTTTTTCGAATATTCATCGAATAAACCATCCACACGTTGTTCATCCCGTGCAGTTCCTAGTGTAATCGTAATCAATGCTTGGGTTTCACCGCGTTGGAACACCGCAGAACCGTGAACTCGCGGTAAAACATTTATCTGGCACTCAATATCACGAACATCTTTCATTCCGCGTCCATCCGGTCGTGTACCCGAAAGAATTTGATCCCGAACAACTCGTTCCTCAAGCTCACTCCACGCAATATCAAAAAGATCAGCATCCCATTGAGGTTTATCATCAACCGAAGGATCAAGATCAGAAACTTCATCAATAATATCATCGGTTTTGACCAATGTTGCGCCGATGTTGTGAGATTTTGGTGTAGGAAAAAATTCTTCCCGCGCTTTGGCTTTGAGAGTTTCACAAGCCTCATAACGTTCTAATTTACCGGTTGTTCGTTTTGTTGCCCAGAAGTCATCGTAATATTTTTCTTTGAGTGCTTCGTACAGTTTTTCGAACGGGGGTTTTGTGTAAGCCAATCGGGTCGGTTGAATTTTTTCAATCAATTCGAGTTGCAGATCAACGATTTCCTGAATATATTGATGAGCAGCTGTAAGTGCTTCAAACATAAGTTCTTCGGGCATTTCACGTGCAAAACCTTCGATCATCAGGATATGCTCACGGTTGCCGGAAACAATAATATCCAGTTCACTTTCTTCAAGTTGTTCTGAAGTCGGAAAGGGAACGAATTTCTCACCGACATATCCAAGCCGAACAGATGCTAAAGGTCCGTTAAATGGCAATGATGAAATCGCAATTGCTGCTGCAGAACCATTCATTGCTAAGACATCTGGATCAATAGTTCGGTCACAGGCTAACGTAAAAGATTGAACTTGGACTTCGTTATAAAACCCTTTTGGAAAAAGAGGACGCAAGGGACGATCAATTAATCGTGAAGTGAGAACTTCTTTGAGTCCTGGTCGTCCTTCACGTTTAATGAATCCGCCCGGAAATTTTCCGGCGGCGGCAGTTCGTTCTCGGTAATCGCAAGTTAACGGAAAAAAATCTGTTCCGGGGCGGCTTGGTCCGGTGGTTACTGCACAGAGGATCACTGTTTCATCGTATCCGATTAAGACACTTCCTGCTGCTTGTTTGGCGAGTTCGCCTGTTTCCATCCAAAGTAATCCTTTTCCGATATTTTTTTCTACTCGATGTTTCATTATAATTTACAATACTTTCTTTGCTCAGAACTTTCTTTAGTTCAGTTGTTGTTAGACCGTAACAGGTAAGGTTATGTAGGACGTTATTACATTTAACGCTAAGGACATTTTTTATTATCTGTTAGCCGGTTTGTATAATTTATGATTTCCGATTTGTTCCCGCTCAATATCTTAATGAGAGAGAGATAAACAATTGACAACGGTTTTCTAAAAACGTTTTTTGACCGATAAACGATTATCAACACGGGATAAAAACACGTATTGAAAACGAGAAAGCCGAAACCGTTGAGTGTAAGTCCGGCTTTAATTCATTTTCGAATACCGAGAGCCTGAATAATAGTAACATATCGTTGCGGCTCACGATCTTTGAGATAATCAAGAAGCCGGCGGCGACGGCTTACCATCATCATTAGTCCGCGTTGGCTGGAATTATCTCGTTTATTGACTTTGAGATGTTCTGTCAAAAGGTTGATTTTTTTAGTCAGGATTGCGATCTGAACTTCCGACGAACCTGTATCACTATCAGTGCGTTTGAATTTTTCGATTAAATCCTGTTTTTCTTCTTTTGTCAGCAGAGTCATAATTGCTGTTGTCCTCCAAAACTAAAACGATTAACGAACGAACCCGATATTTTATTTGATATATTTATATCCAATACACAATAAGGGTTCTAGTTTATCAGATTGACCTAATTCTGACAACGGGGGGCGACAAAAGAAGTGTTAAAAAGAACTCTTTATGAAAACAAGATTGTATGTAACAGTCTATTTTGTTCTCGTTCCCGAATGTAAAATGATATTTTCCTACGCCCTGAAAAGGCAGAATCGTTGCTTAATAGCGGATAGTTAATTGTCTCACCTACAGATTTGAACCCTACTTTCAAGACGGAAGGAAAGAGAATCAATCATTGAGTGAAATATTATCAAAATAGACAGTTACGGTTGTGTATCTCTTGTAAAAATATTATTGACTTTTTATAATCAATTAAAATTTTTAGTAATATTTCAGTGGAATTTTTGTTTTTCGATTTTTACCC
>JAITBS010000420.1 GCA_031283515.1 Planctomycetaceae bacterium | reverse complement strand
CCGGCATTGGTAACTTATAATAATACGCCCGAAGAAAATATTAACCTAAAACAAAATGAAACAGGAACTAAAGAAAAAATCATTGACCTGTTTCAAAATACTGTTAAAAATAAGATTTTTGATTATCGTACAAGATAAAAAGAAACAGTCTGTTGTTAGTCCGCAGATTACGCAAATAAATATTGTAATATATCAGTGAAATTTTTGTTTTTCGATTTTCACCCCGCAAGGGGTGTGATTTTCATAACCGCAGGTCATCGACCTGCGGATGGACGTCATCAACATTTCTCTGTCTGAAAGACAGAATTTTAAAAATCGAATGTGTCATTCTGATCGTTTAGTTTCGTCTTTCAGACGATGTTGAGGAGAAATGTTGACCGTAGGTCGCGCGTCGCTTGACCTACGGTTATGAAAATCCCACCCCTTCAGGGTGAAGAATAAAAAACAATTATTCCACTGATATATTACTAAATATTTAGTCCGCAGATTACACAAATATTCGCAGATTTTTTGTATCTATTCAGTAGGTAGGCGATGTTTCGCCGAAACGTCGCAACGGTTGGTTTTTTAATTGTGTTGTACGCAGTTGTTTTTTATTTTAGCCGTAACAGGGGCAAGTCGGCGAGTACGCCGACCAACGGTGGGTGAAAACCCTTCGGCAAAACGTTGGCTGCCTTTGGAGTCCATTGGTAAACAAATTGACGAATAGTCCACTGATAGATTACGATTTATCTAATTTTGGACAATGCCGGTTATTGTCGCAGTAAAAAGACGAAATCGTATCGAAAATTACTTGGTAAAATAACGTTCGTTTATTTACCAACGTATTCACCCAATTTGAATCTTATTGAACGGCTTTAGAAATTTTTCAAAAAGAAAACAACTTACAATAAATATTACGAAAAATATGCCGACTTCGTAAACGCCTGTAAAAGTTTCTTCAACAACATCAAAAAATACAAGGTACCATTGCGCACTCTACTCGCCGAAAATTTTCATATCAAAAAAATAAAAAACAAATTTTAAAGTGAGATAAGTATATGAAGTTTTATATTTTACAACACGAAACACACAAAATAGCACGAAAAATACGAAATTTTTGTTTTGACTCTTTTCGTGTTTTTTTGTGTTTCGTGTTGTAAAATATTCCACTGAATGATTATCAAAGTAATTTTTATAAAGACACACAGTTTTATGTTCCCTTTTAATACCCAATAAATGTATCAAAGCCGCAACCATAACAGAGCAATTGGTTTACTCTTTTATAGTTTGCGGCTTTATTACGAGTCGTCAACAACTTCAACCCGAAAACAATTATTGTCGTATCAAACAATGTGTTGAATTAACGTGTTGCAGTCGAATTATCGAGAGAACAAGAGTTCCGTATAAGTCGGCAATGGCCAAATACCATCGTCAACCGATTCTTCAAGCGTGTCCACCGTTTCCCGTAACGCTTGCATTGCCGGAATAACCGTATTGCAACAATATTCGGCAGATTTTTGTGCGTTGCCTTCGGGAATATCGGCAACAGTTTTTTTCAACAGGCGGAGTTGTTCAATCAACGCATCAATATAGGTATCGAGCTCATGCAACAAATCTTTTTGTAACTTTGTTGTCGCCGCCTGAGCCAGCACTGTTTTGTAATTAAGAACAGCAGGCAAAATCATTGTTCCCGCCACTTCAATCGCAGTATTCGCCTCAATATGAATCGTTTTAACATAATTTTCCGCGTAAATTTCGTGACGGCTATCCGCTTCGGTTTTACTGAAAATTTTGTATTTTCCGAACAATTCCGTTGCTTTTTTACCGTTGATAAGCGGCAGGCATTCGGCAGTTGTCACAAGATTAGGCAATCCGCGCTTTTGGGCTTCTTTTTTCCATTCTTCCGAATAACAGTTGCCATTGAACAGAACTGCTTGATGTTCCTTGATTGTTTTTGAAACAATATCTTGAACAGCAGCGTTAAATTCCTTCTTGGTTTTCAACGCATTTTCAAGTTCTGTTGCTAAAATATCAAGACTTTCCGCAACAATCGTATTTAGGACAGTTGTTGATTGCGCAACATTTTGACTGGAACCGACAGCGCGAAATTCAAATTTATTGCCGGTAAACGCAAACGGACTTGTTCGGTTACGGTCTTCGCTATGCCGTTTGAGAGGCGGCAATGTCGAAACACCAATTTCGATAGGCGTCATTTTTTTAGAAGACGCAGTGGTTCCGGCAGCGAGTTGGTGAAACACTTCTTCGAGCGCACTACCAAGAAAGATACTCATAATTGCAGGCGGAGCTTCGTTGGCTCCAAGCCGGTGATCATTATTGGCACCACTAACACTCATACGAAGCAAATCACCGTGTTCATGAACCGCCCGAAGAACGGCTGTGGTAAAGAACAAAAACTGAGCGTTTTCGTGTGGTGTATCTCCCGGATCAAGAAGGTTTTCCTCGTCATCGGTCATAATTGACCAGTTATTATGTTTACCGCTTCCGTTAATACCGGCAAATGGTTTTTCGTGTAACAGGCAATGGAACCCGTGCCGTGTTGCTACATTCCGTAACAGTTGCATAAGAAGCATTTGGTGATCTGTTGCCAGATTAGCCGCTTCGAAAAACGGAGCCAATTCAAATTGTGCCGGAGCCACTTCGTTATGGCGGGTACGAACCGGAATACCAAGAAGAACCAATTCATATTCCAGTTCGGTCATAAACCCGATGACCCGTTCAGGAATCGAACCGAAATAGTTATCTTCCAGTTCCTGACCTTTAGGCGGCTTCGCTCCAAATAACGTTCGACCTGTTACGAGAAGATCAGGACGCAACGCCGCAAGACGACGGTCAATGAGAAAATATTCCTGTTCGGCTCCAACTGTAGGGTAAACCCGTTTGGCTGTTTTGTTACCAAACAGTTTTAGAACCCGTAACGATTGTTGTTCGAGAGCCGCCATCGAACGGAGCAACGGAGTTCGCATGTCCAGTGCTTCACCCGTCCAACTGACAAAATAAGTCGGAATCACAAGCGTTGAACCGTTTTTGTGACGTAAAATAAACGCCGGACTTGACGGATCCCATGCGGTATAACCGCGTGCTTCGAAAGTTGCGCGAAGTCCGCCGGACGGGAAACTACTGGCATCCGGTTCACCGCGAATAAGTTCACTACCGCTGAATTTGGCAATCGCTTGACCTGTTCCGGTGGGGATAACGAAACAATCATGTTTTTCTGCGGTGCTGCCGGTCATGGGTTGAAACCAGTGAGTGAAATGGGTCGCACCGTGTTCAGTAGCCCAAGCGTGCATGGCTTTGGCAACAGTTTCCGCAATATTAGAATCAAGTTGTTTCGAACTGCGGATTGTTTCCTGAAGCGATTCAAACACCTTTTCGGGAAGCCGTTCCCGTTGTACCGTTTCATTGAAACAATGGTTACCGAAAAGCGATTTCAGATCTGCTGTTTTACCGGCAAAAGGGAATGCGGCAGAATTAGGATCTGCGGCAATCGCAACTAAAGTTTTACGTCGAACATTGTTTTGTGTCATAAGTTTTAATAATACTGTTAAGTTGTTGAACCAAACGTAAAGAATACCCAAAAGTATATTTTATCTCTTTCCACTAGCATTCTCCATGCCAATTGTTGAAATATAATTAAAATAAATCGCAAACTCCTTAAACCAGAAAAATTTACGCAATGTTTATTATTTTTTTAAAAAAAGAAAAACGCCTCTCATGCGACAAATTTGTTGACATTATTGTAGTCTTTGACAAATTTGTCGTATGCAGAATACAACCCAAAGTGAGGAGTAATGATCCTGCGGAATTTTCAGAGATAACTGGTTTACACTTCATTTTACGTGCGGCAATCAAAAAGTAGGCAATGAGAACCAGACTGTCGGCATTTATTGATTTTTATTACAGTTTTTGGCAAATAGCGTCTGCCATTTCGCGGGTTCCAACAGCAGAAGGATCGTTGCGGTCAACTTTCATATCGTAGGTAACACTTTTACCTTCAGCAATTACAGCAGCAACAGCGTGCTCAAGCCGAGCAGCAGCATCAAACTCTTTCAAATGCCGAAGCATCAGCATTCCAGAAAGAATCAATGCCGTCGGATTGACTTTATTTTGTCCTTTATATTTTGGAGCAGAGCCGTGTGTTGCTTCAAAAACGGCACCGTTCGGACTAACATTGGCTCCCGGAGCCACACCAAGTCCGCCAACCAAACCTGCACAAAGATCACTCAAAATATCACCGTACAAATTCGGTAAAACTAAAATATCGTACAGTTCCGGTTTCTGAACAAGCTGCATACACATATTGTCCACGATTCGGTCTTCGAACACAATATCGGGATAATTCGCCGCAACCTGACGCGATACCTCAAGAAAAAGACCATCCGTATGTTTCATAATATTGGCTTTATGAACAGACGTAACTTTTTTTCGTTTATTTTCCCGCGCATATTCAAACGCCGCACGAACAATCCGTTCCGTACCGGAAACACTAATGGGTTTGATTGAAATACCGGTTTCAGTAAATTGTGTTGCAATTTTCCTGCCGGTTGTCAACGAATTGATCGTTGAAATCAATGTATTTGTATTTTTGTTTCCTTTTTCAAATTCGATACCGGCGTAGAGGTCTTCTGTATTTTCCCGAAAGAGAACCAAATCAACAGCAACCTGATTGTAAAATGTTCGAACACCAGAGTAATACTTACAAGGACGGATACAGGCGAATAATCCCAATTCTTGTCGTAAATGGACGTTAATACTTCGAAAACCGGTTCCGACCGGAGTGGTGATTGGGGCTTTCAAAGCGCAACGCGTTCGACGAACACTTTCCAGAACAGACTCCGGTAATGGAGTTCCGTATTTTTCCATCACATCAACACCCGCTTCTTGAACATCCCAATTGATGCGAACGCCTGTTGCATCAATACATTGCCGAGCAACCGACGCCAGTTCGGGACCAACTCCGTCGCCAGTAATAAGAGTTACATCGTGTATCATAATCTCAATAATCTAAACCGTTACCGGTAACAATTTTCAATGTAAAAAATCATTATAACAAACAGTTATAATAAAAGAGTTTCTTATTTTACCAACGATGTTTTTTACGTCAACAGGGCAAAATAGAACGGATGTTCCCTAATTGGCTTGTCAAGAATTTTGCTCTAATAACTTGTGTTCATTCAAGTTAGATTAAGATTTTCTGATTTTTTTTATTGTCCTCCGTTTTTTTAGTGTTATCTATTGGGAACTTCTAAAAACTCGTTTTTTTATTAACCACAGAGGACACAGAGTTCACCGAGAGAATATTTTTAGTAATATATTAGTGGAATATTTGTAATCTATCAGTGGAATTTTTGTAGATAAACAAAGCAGCCCTGAAAGGGCGATGGAATAGTTGAGAGTTGATAGTGGAGAGTGGAGAGTTCGCAAGCGGAGTACGACCAAAACGTTTTGAATCCGCGTGCGAACTCTCCACTATCAACTCTCCACTATCAACTAACCACTAAGTATCCTGAAAAATTAGAGGAACTTGTACCAAAATATCTTGACCTCACACCAATTGATCCCTGTACCGGACGCACGACATTTGTGTACAAGTTACGCGATGCAACAAAAGAACCAACTTCAACAGAAGAATCACCAAAACCTGCGGAATTGCCGTATATTCTG
>JAITBS010000415.1 GCA_031283515.1 Planctomycetaceae bacterium | reverse complement strand
TTACCAAAACGGTAATACTCCGCATTGCGAACTATCAACTATCCACTCTCCACTATCAACTACTTTATGAGGTTGTTTTGTTAGGAAAAATTAGGTGAAAATAAGGTCGGTTTTTAGTTAATAGTTATGAGTGAATAGTGAATAGTGGTCGCAAGCGGATTATGACCAAAACGTTTTGAATCCGCGTGCGCAACTATTAACTATTCACTATCCACTATTAACTATTCACTATCAACTACTTGCTTGGTCTGCGGTTAAGAAAATCGCACCGCTTCGAGGTGAAGAATCAAACATAATTATTTCACTGAAATAGTACAAACCTTACAATATCGCCAATTCGCAGCTCTTTCTGTTCCCACTAATATTTTCAAAAAATAGTTTGAAAAATTCTTTTCTACTCCCTATTCAAAAATTATCGGAATTGCTACAATCACGTAACTTATTACGCAAATGTCTGCCCCAATGACAGGAATACCGAAAATATGGGCAAATTAAGAAATGATTCGTAAAATTGCCGTGTTGTTATGGTTTATGAATTTTGTGTAGGATTTGCGTTCTAAGTTGTTTGCAATCTATGAATTACAAACAAGTCAACTTTATTACTCCCAACCCTTTTACAAGGAGCAAACAATGAATTTACAAACCCCCAACAGTAATGACGCAACTAGAACCGTCAACCGTTCCCGAAGTATTGTCCCATGCAGTGGTTTATGTTCACGATGTATTGACGGTTGTCGTGGAAACTGTGAAATTTTCAAAGCCGCATTCAGAGGACGTGAACTGATTTATCCAGGTCCTTTTGGTGAAGTTACCGCCGGAGGCGACAAGAATTACCCTGTTGATTATTCCCATTTGAACATTCAAGGTTATGCGGAAGGAGCTGTTGGTTTACCGGAGGGAGTTGTTGCCTCTCCCGACACCGCGCGATTCCCAATTGTCAACACTGAAACATCTTACGGATGGGATCAGAAAGTGACTATGGCTGTTCCGATTTTTACGGGGGCTTTGGGGTCAACCGAAATCGCCCGCAAAAATTGGGAACACTTTGCTGTTGGTGCAGCACTTTCCGGTGTTACTATTGTTTGCGGCGAAAATGTCTGCGGAATTGATCCCCAACTCGAACTAAATGCCAACAAAAAAGTAGTTAAGGCTCCAGATATGGATCGGCGAATCGAAGCCTATCGAAAATATCGCGGGTTATTGGGTGAAATTCTGATTCAGATGAATGTCGAAGATACCAATCTTGGTGTTGCCGAATATATTATCGATAAACATAAGATTGAAACCATTGAATTGAAATGGGGACAAGGAGCCAAATGTATTGGCGGTGAAATCAAGGTTGCTCAACTGGAACGGGCAATCGAACTTCAAAAACGCGGTTACATTGTTACGCCGGATCCTTCTGATCCGATTATTCAGGCGTCGTTCAAGGCGGGAGCGATTAAGGAATTTGAACGTCATAGTCGTCTTGGTTTTGTGACGGAAGAAGGTTTTATGAAAGAGGTTAAGCGTTTACGTTCACTGGGTTATAAACGAATCACGCTCAAAACCGGTGCTTACAGTCTTAAAGAATTGGCAATGGCGATCAAGTTTTGTTCGAAGGCAAAGATTGATTTGTTAACCATAGATGGGGCGTCTGGTGGAACAGGAATGAGTCCTTGGCGAATGATGGAGGAATGGGGAGTTCCTTCCCTTTATCTGCACAGTGCGGCGTACGAATACGCTTCTATTTTGGCGACACAAGGTGAACGGGTTCCTGATTTAGCTTTTGCGGGGGGATTTAGTTCTGAGGATGGGGTTTTCAAGGCATTGGCGTTGGGAGCTCCTTATGTTAAAGCAGTCTGTATGGGGCGTGCTTTGATGATTCCGGGAATGGTCGGCAAAAATATTGAACAATGGTTCAAAGAAAACAATTTGCCAAAATCCGTTGCCGAGTTTGGAAGCAAACCGGAAGAGATTTTTGTCAACTACGAAAAAGTTAAAGATATTGTTGGTGCAAAAGAAATTCAAAATATCCCGCTTGGTGCTATTGGAATTTACAGTTATGCCGACAAAATCAAAGTCGGGTTGCAACAACTCATGGCAGGAGCAAGAAAATTCAACGTTTCCAAAATTACCCGAAACGAATTGATGTCGCTCACGGAAGAATGTGTCAAAGTTACAAACATCCCATACTTAATGAACTGTTACCGAGACGAAGCGATCAAAATATTAAAAGGTTAATAAACACGTGTAATTATTCACGTAAAGTTAAGAGTTAGGCGGTGTTTCGGTGAAATGCCGCCTACTGAATAGTTACATTCGGTCAACTCGGAACCAATGAAACGATTGGCGGATCAATTGATTGCCAAGAATCCCGAAGCCAAAACGATTTATCTGATTTTGGACAATGCCGGTTGTTGCCGCAGTAAATAGGTGAAAGAGTATCAAAAATTACTTGGTAAAATAACGTTCGTTTAGTTACCAACGTATTCACCTAATTTGAATCTTATTGAACGGTTCCGGAAATTTTTCAAAAAGAAAGCAACTTACAATAAATATTACGAAAAATTCGCAGATTTCGTAAACGCCTGTAAAAGTTTCTTCAACAACATCAAAAAATACAAGACACCATTGCACACTCGACTCGCCAAAAATTCCATATACAAGAAAATAAGTAATCTATCAGTGGAATTTTTTGAGGGCGGTATTTTCAGGATTTGTCAAATTGTGTATAGTGTACTATTATAAAAAAGTTGTCGGCTTTTTTGTACCATGACAATGTTTCGACAATGTTCTTTTGGCAATAATCATGCAAAAGCAAATTATTCATAACAGTATTGTAAACAGTCTCCAAAAAATAACAAACTAATGTTACGATGTTACGTGTTGCCCGAAAGAAGGATTTTTGTAATGTTCTCGGTCCTGGTACACGTAGTGTGATTTGGTTTCACGGTTGTACTCGTCAGTGTCCGGGTTGTATTGCCGGCACAATGAATGAAATCACCGAATATGAAACATTTCATCCCGAACAACTCGCCAATTGGGTCAAATGTCATAACACTATCGAAGGTATCACTCTTTCCGGCGGTGAACCCTTTCAACAACCACTCAATGAATTGACCACTTTTTTAATGTTAGTAAAACAGAATACCAATTTGTCCGTGTTGTGTTACACCGGTTACTGTTACGAAGAATTGAACAAAAAAGAATCTGCCATTCCCGTTTTACAATTTATCGACGTGTTAATCGACGGTGAATATCGGCAAAATGAAGATTTCGGGCAGCGTTGGCGCGGTTCGGAAAATCAACAGTTTCACTTTTTAACAAAACAATACAAAAATCAAAAAAATGAATGGAATACCGCTGTTGAACGGCAAATTGAAATTGAATTGGATATAAACGGCAACTTACTGATTTCCGGCGTGCCGTCCAAAGATTTTATTAATAAATTAACTACAGAATTACAAAAACGTGAAGTAAATGTAGATTTTTCGTAAAAAAAACTTCGTAAAAAAAACTTCGTAAAAAAAACTTCGTAAAAAAAACTTCGGTAATATATCAGTGGAATTATTATTTTTCGATTTTCACCCCGAAGGGGTGCGATTTTCATAACCGCAGGTCATCGACCTGCGGAGGGACATCATCAACATTCCTCTGTCTGAAAGACAGAATTTT
>JAITBS010000410.1 GCA_031283515.1 Planctomycetaceae bacterium | reverse complement strand
GTACAAACGTGTGTTTAGGGAACAACAGATGATTGGGCGGTTCGGTCTTCCAGATTTGGGCGAAAAATGGTTAGAATCAATGTCGGCAAATACCACGCCATGTAAAGACCGCCTTGATGGAGTTGCCAAAATTGAACGCCAAGCAGCAACAACGCTGAACAACTCAAAAGAGTTGCTAAATGTTTATGCGAAGGCCACAGAATCATACCAACACATAGAACAAAAAAAATCGCTAGAATCGGAACTCGATAAATTATATCATTTATATCATAATATTCCCAAAAACCATCCGGTTTACTGAAAATTAAAAGCGAACTCTTACCAAACATGTGGATGAGTTGTTCTTGGTAATTCCCAAGTTCAACCGGCGAAAACAGAAGTAGAATTGCAAAAAGAATGAGTACGGAAATTGTACCCGCCAAAAAACGAATCCAACCGCGTTTCCAGTAAAAACTACACCACAACGGAACCAAACAAACCGGATAATAAACCAACGCTATCGCCGTACCAAGACTAAGACCAGCCCAAAATGGTCGGCGATACAACGCCACTCCCCATAAAATTAACGCAGCAGGAACCAAATGATCAAGACGACCAACCATTTGATTCGTGTAAGGATGGAGTAAATAAAGAGTCGCACAAGCAATGCCAGTTCGGATATTACCGAAATGACAATGCCCAATGTAAAGGAAACCAAATACAAGTGCCAAATGCCCCAATAATGCAACAGACATAATAAGTGAAAGTGTCGAAAGATCAGGTCGCAGTGCCGCCGCCGTTTGAATTGAGGAAGAATGTTCCGGTTCAATATGAAGTGTTGTATTGGACGGAATAGTTAAAGAGTCGGAGGTTGTTGTTGGCGGCGTCGGCGGTTCGGAAAGAAGTGTTGCGGGAGGAATTGGAATGATCGGAGATTTTTGAACATGGTCGGTTTTTAAGGACAATGTTGCCGAGTCCTTGTCCGTCCAAACCAGAACATGAGGAATATCAGTATTCACAGATAAGGGAAAAGGTAATGTCGGACGGATAATTTCTTCCCGAATTTTATCCGGCGGAGCTAACGCAAGATTGGTTCGTTCAGCAAATGCAAGAAATGGACGAAAACCAGGAGGAAGATTGGCTAACTCTTCTGAAGGAATTGTCAATGTCGTTGGATTCATACCAATATGATGGTGAAGATGACGAGTTGTGAGAATTTGCTCCAGACGAACAGTTCGAACAGTGTCAATCTGATCTCCACGATTAATGGTAATCGCCGCTATAATAAAGAAGACAAGGAAGAAACAAGCAAATGTTAATCCGCCCGGTGTCAGATTGGGTTCTAAGAGCGGGCGACGCACCATAAGATTATCAAAAATCAACCGAATCACCAGAAAAAATTCCACTCCAAATAACCAAATATAACCCCATTGGTCATTGCGCATGGCTAACATCAACAACCCAGGTGTTAACAGAACCAAACCAATTAAGTCCAGATTACGAACACTCCAGAAACGATTGAACTTGAAAAACAACGCCAATATGATAAGCGCAGACACGTAAAACCATGTCGTCGGAAGCATCTCATATTGGAAAAAAGATGTCGGCATCAATAAAAAGAACAATTTAAAGAATAATAAATAACAAAAAATAACGAAAGTAAATACTACAAAAATATTCGTTGATTGGCAACAATCCGCACCCAAATTATCAGAAAATAATTATTCATGCGAATTGATACAAGGTAGGCAACTGTTCGCTATAAGGTTTTCATTTACAAACCTCAACAATTTTAACCGCAAACAATATCCATTATCCAACGATTGAAGTCTTGAAGCATTGAGTGGCTGAGACCTTGGGCGTATTCGCGGAATTTAACCGTAATACCTGCTGTATGTAAAAGTTCCAAAACCCGACAAACCGATTCTGGAGAAATTTTGTTATCGGATTCCCCAACAGCAAGAAACACAGAAAGTAATCGGGCTGTTTCCCAACGATGCAAAAGCCGATCATTTGTTGGAAAAGCTCCATCCAAAGAAGCCACTCCCGCAAAACTTTCAGGATAAAGCAACGCCAAACGAAGTGCCATCGTTCCGCCATTTCCAAAACCTGCCAGAAAAATACGATTGGAAGCAATATTACAACGTTCTTTCGCAATTGCAATACAATCAAAAACACGTTGTTCAATTTCGGCGAGTTTTGCGTCGGTATTTATCCAGTCATAACATTCTTTGGAATGATTTTGAATAATAGAATAAACATCGAATTTAGTTGTTGGTGTTGGCGGCGGTGGGTTTGAACTGCCGGAAATCGTCAAACCACGCGGAGCAACCGCAACATAATTCCGCATACTAATTTCCGGCATAATTCGCATAACCTGCCGTTCATCTCCTCCAGAACCATGTAACCAAACCAAAAGCGGGTACGCATAACCCGGTTCGTAATGAATTGGCGAAAAAAGAACATGCGGATGTGATTGACTTGTAGTATTGGATTGATGTGAAATACGAGCAAAGTCAAGTTCCAAAGCCAATTGTTCCGAAGATCGTAACGCTTTCCGTTCCGGCAACGTCTCCGGTAATACGGATTCCGTTGTTCGGGGAACCGAAAATAATGTTGTTGTACTGAATTTATCCGATATAGGCATGTTCGTCTCGCAGTAAATCAGGAATTAAAAATCGAATTAAAATAACATGATTTGGTAAGTAATCCGATCAAAATGAAAAATTTCCAAAGCGACGTATTGCGTTAATCGTGACTATAGCCGATTTCGGCAGAATATGTCAAGACGAATTTTTGAAATTGATTGATAGTGACCAATAATTTTACCAAAACGTTGTATTTTATCTATATTATATTTTATACCCAAATTATTATTTTTGTATAGACATCTGAGCGATTTTTTCGATTTTTTGGAAAAAAATTTGTTAATTGATAATAAAAACCGACAATAAACGTAAAAAATGAGTTAAGGCTTGTCGTCTGAAATAAATTTCCATTTTTTTGTTGATATTGACTTAATTTTTTGAATTTGTTGTTATTTTCTTTGTTGTTCTTTTCTATCAAACAAGGAGGGAAAAAAGATGTATTCACGTCCTGATGCGAAAATGATTGTTACCATTAAAGACGCGGCAAAGAAACTCAAAGGTGAAGCGAAACACTCTTGAA
>JAITBS010000347.1 GCA_031283515.1 Planctomycetaceae bacterium | reverse complement strand
TCGATAATCTGATGCCAATACGTCAGGGCATGTTCATAACCCCTGCCGTAACCTCCGTCAACCTTTTCTATGTGCTTTGCTCCAAACACTTTACAAACGTGTGCAAAAATTAGTTTCTCGCACCAATCAAGGCTGTCAAACACAACCGTTTGATAAGAATGTTCCTCGTTGTTAAGGGTTGCCAGACAATTCGTAACATCCTCGAAGGTTCGGCATAACGGAAAAGATTCACAATCAATCCGGTCAAGTCCGTCTTCCGTCGGAACAAAAATCGGCTTCGGGGCATTCGCTCCAAGTGTCGATTTACCAACACCTTCAACCCCGTAAATCAAAAGGCGTGGCGGGGATTGACGCTTCCCTTTGTGGATACTTTCTAATAACGACATTGATAATTCTCCGTAAAAAATTGTTAAAATTAGTGTTACAAACTACAAAAAAATTATGCACTGAAATTCAAAATGCGGAGTTCCTCGTAACCGGTCGCCCATTGATCCTCCGCTTTGGCAATTTTGAAACGTTCGATTCCCGCTTCAATTTCCGCACGGGCAAGTAATAACGTTTCACTATTAACCAGCCAAACTCCGAAACGATACGGTTCTTTCTTTTCAACCGCAATAATGTACACGGGAACGAGTTGACCGATTTTCTGGATGGAGAAATTTTTTCATTTTGGGCTAAAAATCGAGAAAATAAGAAAATAGAAAGATTAGAAAAAAGTTTTTTCTAATTCGTACCAAGAAAAAAAGAGGTCACCTAAATGATGACCTCTTTGAAGGATTACTACATTAATATAGAAAGTTACATTAGTAATTTCGAAAAAACAACAAACCAGAGAATGGTGTCTCTGGTTTGTTGCCACAAACGAAAAAAAGCCTATTTGTTGCAATTATTAAAAGGTGATATTGATACCGCCGGTCAGATATTGAGCGTTGTAATGAGTTGCGAATTCGCTATCATAGCGAAGGAACACATTTGTCCATTTTGACAATTCCGTATCAATTTTGACTCCAAGCACTCCGCGATTTTTGTTGCGTGAAACGCCTACTACAGTAAAAGCAGGACCGCCCGAAACAAATTGTCCGGTTGTGTAGAGCGAACCGGAACCGTAATCGTGAAGCCAACCTAATGTCAATTCGGAATTCAATAAAATTCCGCTATGTTTGGCTTGACAACCTAACCTTGCTCCAAGCGTTTGGAAATAAGCGTTCGCTTTTCGTTTCGCAATATTCAGAGCAATATTACCGGTTTCTGTAAAAGCGTCTTCTTCGTACCCAATAAAATCATACGAAATAAACGGTGTCAGATACGACAATTTATTACCGAAACGATAAGCCATTTCCAGATTGCCGAAATAACTTTCCGCGTTGCGTTTGCTATTCGCCCAACCGCCGAGCAAGGATGTGGAACGTTGCGATTTCAGGCAACCGCCCGCATAACCGGCAGAAGCATTGAAAAACAAATTATCGATACGCTGTCCGCCGTAAACCGAGAACAATATTGTATCGGTTTTTGCAGAATTGTTTCCCGACTTTGATTTTGCGTTACTAAAATGACCGCCGAAACTGACACCAAGCAACGTGTCGAAGGTGATTTGTTGATCCGCGCCAAGAGCAAAACCAAACGTATCTGCACTGTAACCTTCCACGCCGGTTGTTGATTGATTTTGCCAGCCGCCGAGTGCTTGAAACCAGAGACTACAGGAGTTTTGCTGACCACTGAGCGGCGCATGTCCTAATACCGTTGCGCCAACAGCCTCAACTTGTCCGACAAACTGTCCGGAAAAATCACTCTGATAAATAGTTCCAAGCCGCTCAAATGACCGACGATGACCAGCCGTAATAAATTTTTGTACAGCATCCAACGATTGTGTTGTCGCAACAGAAAGAATCACCGGATCAAGCTGACTGAGTGCCGCCATCAATTTATCCTGATCATTTCCCGCATAACCTGCAATCGCCTGATATATTTCGTTACCGGGACCCATTGCAAGAAGAACATCGCCAAGAACTTCCAAATTACTCGTTCCGAAAATCGGATTATCCGGATACGAAGGATTATCTGGAGGATTGACTGGCGGCGGTGTTGTTGCCTTATTTCCCGTAATTTTTACTGAAACCGTTTTATCAGTTACATTTATTTCGTTAATCTGAAGTTGATCAACATTGCCGCTTTTTGCTGATTCAACAACAACTTGCGACGTTCCGCCTGTTATTGTTGCGTTATTATTATCAATGGTACTCACCATGCTTTGATTCAAATCAGAATCGCCCACTGTTATTTTTCCGGCGGTTGTTTCGATAATGTTGTCCGCGTTGACTTGTGCTTCGTGATTACCGTAATTCAAAAGAATCACTTTTGTGTTACCGGTAAATTCAATGTTTCCCTCCGCAACAAGTTTGTCCCATTGATCGGAACCAATTTTTGTATAAAGAATTGATCCGTCTTGAAACTTAAAACCTTGTCCCGTATAAGTTCCCGGCGGAATGTCCGGATTCAGCGGGGATGTTGTTGTTTTATCTCCTGTAACGTTTAACGAAACCGTTTTATTCGTTACGTTGATTTCGTTAATCAGAAGTTGATCAACACCATTACTTTTTGCCGATTCAACAACCACTTGCGACGTTCCGCCTGTTATTGTTGCGCTATTGTTGGCAACGGTACTCACCATGTTTTGAGCCAAATCAGAACCGCCCACTGTTATTTTTCCAGCGGCTTCGATGATTTTGTCCGCGTTGACCTGCACTTCGTGATTACCGTAATTCAAGAGAATCACTTTTGTGTTACCGGTAAATTCAATGTTTCCCGTAACAACAAGTCTGTCCCATAGAGCGGAACCAATTTTTGTATAAAGAATTGATCCGTCTTGAAACTTAAAATCATGTCCTGTAAAAGTTCCCGGTACATTGATTCCGGCTCCGTTGCTAAGAGTATAATCGACATTGCTTTTACCATTACCCGTAACAATACCCGAATTGGTAAACTCCAATGCGGCGAGAGTATTATTATTGTTGTAAAAAGTATCCGAAAGAGTTACGGAAACATCCTTGAAGTTAAATTTACCGGCACCGTTGCCGTCAATTTTCGCATCAATTGTGAGGAAATCTTTAGTAACATCGGTTCCCTCAATATTGAACGCACTGGAATAGATATGGACTTTGTCGCCTTTCAGTACGTTATTGTTACCCTTAACGGAAATTTTACCGTTATTTGTAAAATTAACATCTCCTGATACATTACCAACACTTCCATCTTGTAAGGCAAATGTTCCGGTATT
>JAITBS010000311.1 GCA_031283515.1 Planctomycetaceae bacterium | reverse complement strand
AAAACACACCGAAACATCTCAATACATTTTCCATCGTAAGACTCCTTATTTTATAAGGTTTCTTTGAAGTAACCGCTATTCGTTTACCATGACAACAGGGTAAATAAAACGTAATACGGTTTACAACAAGTCAAATTTATACACAAATCAACCTTAGATGTCAACAGGGGATTTGCTTCCTTTCGCTTTTCAGAAAAAAAATTCCTCTGATATATTACATTTTTTCCGTCCTGAAAGGACAATATAGTTGATAGTGGATAGTTCGCAGGCGGAATAATACCGTTTTGGTGGTAATCCGCTTGCGACACTATTCACTATCCACTCATAACTATTAACTAACAGGTAGGCGACCTTTCGCCGAAAGGTTTTAAACAATACGGCACTAGCCGACTTGCCCCTGTTGAGGGACGGAAATGAAAAACCAACCGTTGCGACCGTGGGTTCGCAACCCTTCGGCGAAAGGTCGCCTACCTGTTAGTTGCCTACCTTGTAATTTCCAACTGTAAACAAATTCAAAAAAAATTCCACTGATATATTACAAAGAGTTTAAAACAAAATTTTCGTTATGTTTTGTTATTCTGTCTGTTTCATAATTTTCAAAAAAATAATCTCTCTAAATCTCAGTGAAAATCTGCGGACTAAAAATCTGCGGACTGAAAATTTGCGGACTGATTGCTCCCAAATTCCGAAATGATTGGAAAATTTATGATTTGATTGAAAATAAAGATGCAATGCTTGTATTGGTATTGGTTCTGGTTTACAATTAAAGATGTGCGGGCTTGTAATTTTCGACATCGACCCGATTCCTAATACCCCTTTTATTCCGATGTCTTTATTTAGTGATGAACGTTATACGTGGCGCGAAACTTATTTCGTGCTTTTTGATCCGGCAATGCGTCCCCGTTTGTCGGATGTTCGTCGGGAACTGCGCCATGTTGCCGGAACTCTCACCATTCTCGACAATAAGGCAGAACCAAACGGAAATCTTGTTTCAATGACCGTTGCCTCTTACGAAGATCATGCCGCTTTGGAAATTGCGTACCACGAAGGAAATAATGTACATTCCGAAATCGGTCTTCTTACCGAATTACTCGAAAAAGGAAGTACCCCCAAAGAAAAAGAACAACTTCACCATGCCAAAAAATATTGTGCAAAATTCGAAATCCTTCACTTCGAACAAACCGCCGGAACCGCCGAATTTAAAATTGTTAAAATGCCCGTACTCCAATTCGCTCCACGCGAAAAGAATAGAACAGTACCTCCCTTTTCAAATAGAAACTATTCCGATAAACTGTTTCTCAATCAAAAAAAACGTTTTCATTTCGATCCGGATTCCTACGAAAATTGCACCGCCAACGGTGTAGAACTCGATGAAAATGCAAGTTCGGAAGACAGCGCCGAATTTGAACGAATCGATCCAAACACTTTAGTTTTTGTCCTTGAAATTTTGTGCCGACTCACAAAAGGAATTGCCATCGATCCCGCAAGCGGAGTAATTATTTAACGATAATATCCATGCAGGTTACAACCGCCGTGATTAAAACTTCGCTTGCAACATTATTAGTTATTAACGAAACTAAATTTTGAAATGTAATTAAATCTAACTGTTTCACTATTAACTATTCACTACTAACTATTAACTAATATGATAGCTAAGGAAATTAAGCGTGGTGAAGTTGTTGTTTACAATGGTTCACCTTGTATTATTGAAGGAATCAATGTCCAATCGCCGTCAGCACGCGGTGCGGCAACACTTTACAAATTCCGTGCGCGAAATCTTGTTACGAAACAGAAAGTCGATATAACACTTAAAGGTACGGAATCACTTGACTCCGCTGACTTCCAACGGCGCGAAGTAAAATATTTGTACAGTGATGCGGATGATTGTATTTTCATGGATAATCTGGATTACAATCAGTACAGTTTGAAAAAAACGGATATTGAAGAGGAAATGCAATATATTTCGGAAGAATTGGAAGGTATTCGGGCATTGATTTACAATGACGAATGTGTTGGTATTGAGATTCCGACGGCGGTTTCGCTTAAAGTGGTTAAATGCGATCCGGCGGCACGCGGTAACTCCGCCACTTCCCGCGCAAAACCGGCAATTCTTGAAACCGGTCTTGAAATTCAGGTTCCCGAATACCTCAATGAAGGTGAAATCATTCGTGTGGACACCCGAACCGGAAACTTTTTGAGCAGAGCATAATGTTGAGCAAAACATAAAAACAGAACGTAAAATGTCAGTAAATGTCAATACCGTAACTATAAGTCTTTCCTGATTTTCTAACGGTATTATCTTTTACATTTGTATAATATTTTACACTTGTTGAATTTTAAACGACAAGAATATTGTTAATCGGTAATATCGTGTTTTTGTGATGAAAATTTGCCTTCAATATGAAAAAGAGGCAATAATCAATCTAATTTTTAAGAGACAAATTCAACAAGGAGCATGAACATGCAAACACAATCTGAAACATTAACAAAACCGAATCGGCGTGAATTTCTCAAACGATCAGGAATTTTGGCAACCGGAACATTGTTAGGAACGGTAACTGTTGCAACACCGCGAGTTCACGCAGCAGAAGACAACACGATCAATATCGCCTTAGTTGGTTGCGGCGGACGCGGCGGCGGAGCGGTCATGCAGGCTCTTTCTACCAATGGTCCTAAAAAACTTGTTGCACTGGCAGATGTTTTTGAACATAAAATTCAAGGCGTTTTCAAAGGAGTTTCCGAACGTTTTGCGGTTGATGTTGATCTTCCGAAAGAGCGGCAATTTGTAGGCTTGGACGCTTATCGTCACGCAATTGATGCGGTTGGTCCCGGTGGAGTTGTTCTTTTGGCAACCGCTCCGGCATTTCGTCCATTACATGTCGAATATGCAATTGAAAAAAATGTTAATGTTTTTATGGAAAAATCATTCGGAGTGGATGCTCCCGGAGTACGCCGACTGCTCAAAGCCGGTGAACTGGCAAAAGCCAAAAATCTTAAAATTGTCGGCGGTTTGATGAGCCGGCATAATATTCCGTTACAACAAGCCGTCGAACAACTCCATGCCGGCGCCATTGGTGAACGGATTACTTGCTGGGCTTATCGTGAACACGGTCCCGTCGGATTCGGTAAACGTCAGGAAGGTGAAACTCTTGTTGCACACCAAATCCGTAACTATAGTAATTTCACTTGGTTAAATGGTTCATTCTTACTCGACTGGTTGATTCATAATCTGGATGTTTGTTGTTGGGCAAAAGGGATGTATCCCGTTTTCGCACAAGGTCAGGGAGGTCGGCAAACCCGAAACGAAAAAGATCAACTGTTCGATCATTACGCTGTTGAATATACTTTTCCCGACGGAACACGGTTGTTCGCTCAAGGCAGGCATCAACAAGGAACATGGAATTGTTTCCAATCCACAATTTACGGAGCAACAGGTTGTGCGGTTATTGGCGAAGGTGTTGCGAAACCGCGAATTTATAAAGGGTTCAATCCGGTACCGGAAAATATGATCTGGGAATACACCGGTACGCCGCGCCGTGATCAATATCAGGTGGAACACGATGTTTTGTTCGACTGCATCCGTAACGATAAACCGATTAACGAAACAGAACGGTGTTGTAAAACAACAATGGTTGGGATTCTTGGTCGTATGGCGGCGGAATCAGGACAAATGATCACTTGGGACGACGCCATGAACTCCAATATCGAACTGGCTCCCAATCTCGAACAATTGAAATTGGATGATAACGCTCCGGTTTTACCAAACGAAAACGGCGATTACCCAATCGCAATGCCGGGAAAAATAAGTTGATCAGAAAAAATGATAATATTAAAACAGTAAAAGCCTTGAACATTTTAATGAACGTTTCAAGGCTTTTACCATTTAAGCGGATACACGTTTTAGTGTTCCGTTTATAAGTTTAATTATTGTTATTAAATTAACTTTTGGTTATTGCCGGATTTACGTTTATTTTTGTTTTGAAAATTTGAGAGTAAGTATTTTTGTAATTTACTATGATCACAACAATAGAGGAATTGCGCCGTTGGTCACGGCAACAGCATAACTCGCAAAAACGAATCGGTTTCGTACCAACAATGGGGGCGTTACATGACGGACATTTAAGTCTCGTCAAAACCGCAAACCAATGTTGTGATAGCGTACTGGTTTCCATTTTTGTCAATCCGACACAGTTTGGAGTGAACGAAGATTTTCATCAATATCCAAGATCATTGGAAGACGATTTACGGCTTTTACAAACGGTCGGTTCACCGGAAGTTTTTGTTCCGAATGTAACAGAAATGTATCAGACAGGATTTGATGTTTCGGTTCATGTTGGCGGTGTGTCGCAACCGTTTGAGGGTAAAATTCGACCGACTCATTTTGACGGAGTTGCAACTGTGGTTCTGAAACTTTTTCTTGCTTCCGGTGCTGATGTTGCGTTTTTTGGGCAAAAAGATTTTCAACAGGTTTGTGTTGTTCGGAAAATGGTTACAGATTTGAATGTTCCGGTTGAAGTTGTTGTTTGCCCGATCATTCGTGAACCGGATGGGTTGGCGATGAGCAGCCGTAACAAATACCTTTCAAAACCGCAACGTTCCCAAGCCGTTGTGTTATCGCAAAGCCTAATACTTGCAGAAAAAATGATTCTTGATGAAAAAATTCGGGATGTGGAAATAGTTCGAAAGAAAATCCGTTCCAAAATTGAAACGGCTCCCGATATGAAAATTGATTATATCGCCATCGCTGATCCTAAAACACTTCACGAATTAACAATCATTAATTTCGATACAGTTATTCTCATTGCCGCCGGAATCGGTACAACACGGTTAATTGATAATGTCATAATAACAACGACTATGTCATAACTGTTTATTTCGGAACTTGGAGTTAATCAGTCCGTAAATTACGCAGAATTTCGTAGGTTTTTAGTCCGCAGATTATGCAGATTTTCTCAGATTTTTAGTTCGTAGATTTCTCCGGTTTTTGGTTTGTGAGCGGTTACAGAGACAATTACCAATAATTCTCTCTGTGAGTACAGAGTTCTCTACGGTAAAAATAAAGTACAATAAACAGTAACCGTTTGGGATGTTAATCAATTTGTTACTGTATTTCAAAAGGAAAATATGATGAACGATAACTATCGAAAAAATTTGTTTTTTGTTGTTGTATTATTTTTCAATGTGATTAGTTCTGTTTCTGTTGCGCAAAATTTGATTCCGCAACCGGTTCCGGCACCGCCGTCAACACCGGCACCAACTGTTGTTGTGATTCCGCCGTCAACAGAAGGAGCAGTAAGTACAACCGAATCCGGAACAACAATTCCAATTCAGGTAGTTACCGCAACACCTGCCTTAACAGAAGAACAAAAAATTGCGTTGGAAGAACAGAAAAATATTGTTTCACGTCTTCCTGGACCGAATGATCTTATTGACTATTTTCGTTCAAAATGTGCGTGGCAACAATACGAATCGGCTTACGCTTGTATTGATTTTGACACAAAAAATACTATTTCGGAAAAAAATAAACGTCATACGGTATTTATGCTCCATTTTGTTTTGAATCGGCTTGATCGTAAAGGGGTTTATGATTTTCCGACGGACGAAACAAAAATGCTGCAGAAATTTTGTTCTCCGCGTGGTTTGATTGAGTTGGAATTTGTGCGCGGCGAACACAACAATTGGAAATTCTCGCAACGAATAATTCAGGAACTTGACCAATATTACACACTGCTTCGGGATGAACCGCCTATCCGAATTAATTGGCTTATCAATCTTTTACCGTCATGGATTTTTGTGCCGGTTTTAGGTATTCCGTTACTCCGAATCATTATACTTGTTACGGCATTTTTTCTTGGTTTTGTTTTAAAATATTTGGTTGAATGGTTACTTTACCGATTATCGCGTTGGTTGCTTAATTTAATACTTTCCGACTGGGATCGGAACAAACTCACCCGTAAAACATGGATGCCTATAGGGTTATTGGTTCTTTTTAGTTTCTGGTCAACCGGTTTGTTTTTATTCACACCGACAGCGGAAAGTTTTGATTTTGTTCAGACGCTTTACATTTTTTTTGTTATTACGATATGTATTTGGATGAGTTTTCGGATAGTCGATATTTTTTCTCTTTGGTTACGTCAAAAGATGCGTCACCGTGATCCGAATATTGATATTATTTTTTTTCCGCTTTTTACTCGTACCATCAAGATTGTACTGGTATGTTTTGGTTTGATGACACTTGCCGAGATGTTTCACTGGTCGCTTGTTGGTCTTATTAGTGGTTTGGGTATTGGCGGAGTTGCGATTGCTTTTGCCGCAAAGGAAACAATTGCCAACCTGTTTGGTTCTGTAACAGTTTTAGCGGATCGTCCGTTTGTGATTGGCGATTGGATCAAAACAGGCGATATCGAAGGAACGGTAGAATCGGTTGGAATGCGGAGTACACGAATCCGGACATTTTACAATTCATTGGTTACGGTTCCAAACAATAATCTGACAACAGCGGTGATTGATAATATGGGAGCACGATATTATCGGCGTTACCGTACATTTTTATCGGTTCCGCTGGACACGGAACCTGAACGGATTGAAGCCTTTTGTGAAGGAATTCGTGAACTCATCCGACGGCATCCTTATACGAGAAAGGATTTATTTCATGTTTTTCTGCACGAATTTCAACAGTCGTCACTTGATATTCTGTTGAATGTATTTTTTGTTTGTCCGGACTCGACGGTTGAGTTCCGTGAACGCGGACGTCTTATCGCGGACATTCTTCGTTTGGCAAAGGAATTGGGTATTCGGTTTGCGTTACCGTCACAGACCATTTTTAATAAAGAAACAACATCAGGAGAAATCGTTCCTATTGGAGATGATCCAATCACATTAGGACGCAGTGTCGCTATTAAAATTTATCCGCTTGAGGAATAATTAGTTTTTGTTGAAATAATGCTTAAAAGCATCACTTTAATTTAAGTTACTCAAAAACAACAGAAATAAAAATTATTTGTAATATTTCAGTGGAATTTTTTTAGAACACGAAATACACGAAATTTTGTAATATTTCAGTGGAATTTTTGTTTTTCGATTTTCACCCCGAAAGGGGTGTAATTTTCATAACCGCAGGTCATCGACCTGCGGACTCGTGTCGATAACAAACCTCTGTCTGAAAGACAGAATTTTAACAAT
>JAITBS010000262.1 GCA_031283515.1 Planctomycetaceae bacterium | reverse complement strand
ATGGAATAGTTGAGAGTTGATAGTGGAGAGTGGATAGTTCGCAAGCGGATTACGACCAAAACGTTTTGAATCCGCGTGCGAACTCTCCACTATCAACTAAAAACCGACCTCATTTTCACCTAATTTTCCGAACAAAACAACCTCAGTAGCCAATAAGTCTCTCAACACGTCAACCTCATTACCTCATTGTTTATTTTAATGAGGTAAGGAGGTTGTTGTTTTATGATCACATTTGCTACTGAGGTTGTTTTGTTAGGAAAAATTAGGTGAAAATAAGGTTCGCAGGCGGAATAATACCATTTCGGCAGTAATTCCGCTTGCGCAACTATTCACTATTCACTCATAACTATTAACTAATTCACTATTCACTCATAACTATTAACTAACACCGCGTTATTCCGTTTTAAACCAGAGCGATTGCCAATACTTTTGATCAAGATCATAACAGTCCACCGGCTTATCAATATCAAAATCTTGGGGCAAAATTCCAAAACGTTTCATTTCGCGAATGTATTCCGGACGCGGTTGGAAATTCGGCATGTCGAAACGCCGAATCGTGTCAAGTTGCACTTTGGCTCGTTCAATACCGGCAAGTATCGCTTTGTAATTTTCATCGCCGCGTTTCAAAACATCTTGACCGCACAAACCGTAACCACCGTCTTCTTTCGATAACGGAGCAAGCAATAATACCGACTGTTCCGGCTTCGTTAAATCAAAAAACAAATGACGCGAATATTTTCTTCGGCTGTCATCGGGAGCATTCGGATAAACCCACCAAGTATGCCGAATCTCATCCGAAACAGAGGTCGGTAACTGCTTGGGTCCAGTATGGCACGAAACACAACTCTTTTGTAATACCTCTTGCATCGCTTTGGTCGACTCCCAGTCCAAATCCGAACGATCAAGCATGTTCACCGCATAACCGCCAAGCATTCCACTCCCCAAACCTCCATACGTCCCAAGATAGGTCGCTCCAGTTTCAAGCCAAAGAATGAGAAGCATCTTTTCCCGCTCCGAAAGTTGAACATCGTAATGTTCCTTTTGAGAATATTTCGTATAAATGGCACTGGCACTACTACCAAGTGTTCGCGGCGGATAATTGCCCAATGGTCTGTTTCTGCCGTCCGCAACCAGAGTCGCTTTGCCATAACGTTGATTTTCCAAAGCACTGTGCGTCCTTGACATAATGTTGGAATAACTGATCGAGTACATCGGTCCCCTGTCTCCACTCAAATTAAAATGTCCCGCACGCTTTTCAGGATTATGACATTCAAGGCAATGTCTGTCCCATATCGGTTGAATATCACGCGGATAGTCAATAACATCAGGAATCGCGTTTTCATCGGCAATTTTTTCAGACAAACGGTTCACTGTTGCCGCAATTTTTGTTATTGAACTCGCAGGCCGATTCATTGCAGACGGCATCTTTGCCAATGTCGAAATCGCCGTTCTTTCCTCATGGCATCCCACACAAGAAGTCGATTCGCCCGGCATTACCGTTAAAAATGATTGCATTCGCTTCACCGCCAAATTATTTTCGTCCAACGCAACAAAGAAAAATGCCCGTTTTGCCGGTAACTTAAAGTGAGCTGAACCGTCCGGCTCAACCGGAACCGTACCAATAATTCGCTCCAAAGTAAACGAACCGCCATAAGTCATCGGTTCCATTCCGCCAGTGTAATGAATCGGCATCGGCAATGTCTCAATAATTAAAAGTTTTTTAATTTCACCTCGTTTTACATCTTTCATGTTACGTCCCTGATAAACATCCATGAGTGTCAATTCACCGGTTGCTTGGGCGTCATCCGTTTGCTTACCGATAATTCGCTCTCTGTCCCGTTTGATAAGAGGACGAGGTTCGTGAACAAAAAGCGGACTCAACGATGCCCGCGCTTCCGATTGGTTACGAATTACTTTGCCCGCATGGACATGATTTTTCCACTCTTCCGGAATTTGGAAAAGAGTTTGTGTTTCACCGTCGGCGTTCATTAATTCGATTTTATCGTTTTGTGCCGCCATAAAACAATTTTCAGAAAATGCCCATGGATCACGGTAATCGCTTTGATTGGTAATTTGTTTCGCCATTTTCAAGTCGTCCGGTCCGTTGCGCGGATCAATGATTCCAACAGAACCGGCGTGTTCAACTCTGCCGTGTCCGTGCGAAAAAGAAGCAACAATTTTCTCACTGTCGGGTATCGGTTTGGCGTCAATGTAAACCATTCCGGGATGCATGTTACCATAATAAACCATCTGTTTCGTACCATCAGGATTCATCGTCCAAAGGTGATGATAATGAACTTGGGAACGATCAACATATTCCCAACGCATATAAAGAACTTGTCCATTGGGTAAAAACCATGGCGTGTTGTCTTGCTCGATGTTAGCGGAAAGAGCGTGAATATTGCTGCCGTCCAAATCACAACCGTAAAGAATCGCCACTTGAGTCAACCAGCAATTTACCCAACGTTTCGCTCGCGTCGAAACAAAAATAATTTTATCGTCCGGTGTGTAAACCGGTTCGATGTCGTCAAATTCGCCGTTGGTAATTTGCCGGATTTTATTATTGTTGCTCAAATCAAGTTCATAAAGATGAAAATATTGTGTTCCGGCGGGTTTGTAAGAATAGAGAATTTTGTTACTGTCGTAATGGACGCAAGGATCACGGACAATTCCGAGTTTATCATCGAGAAGGACTTCGGTTTGTTTCGTGTCAATGTCGTAAACACAAAGTTTTCCGCCTTCATTCGGAGCAGGCAGATTGTCGCCGACATGTTGATTGTGAGCATAATAACCAATATTGGCATACCAATGTTCCTGTGTTTGAGTTCGGGTTGTGAAGACAATTTTTCTAACCTCTTTCAATTCATTCTTTTTAAATTCGGACAATAAATCCGGTTGAGGTTTTTCAATAATTGCCAACGGTTCATTCTTGAGCCGCAACGCAATATAATCGTACAACAACCAACTTCCGCCGTTGAGAGTAATGGTGATTATATTTTCACCTTGCCGAAGCGTTTCGGCGGGAATGGTAAACAGTTGTGATTTTGGTTTACCGCCTCGCCGAAGCGGTGAAAACACGAGGTTCGCACCGTCGTGATTCGGAATATTTTTTTGCGGAGGCAACACCTGTCCATTAACGGAAATTTCAATCATGGACTCTTTGTTGGGAAGATTGCCAAGATATCCGAGAACAAGATAATACGGTTGATTGGATTTTTCTGTAACGGCAAAATGAATCTTTTGGGTATGCTGTTTTTCGCCTGCCCAAATATCGAGTTGTGCCGGATGGACGAAGGGCCAATCTCTTGCGGAACTTTTTCCGGCAAAATATTCGGCATCGTTAGGAAATTGTTTTGAATAATCGTTGTAACTGGTTTTTGCCAACCCAAATTCGGCGGTCATTCCATCGGGTTCTCCGATACAAAAAATCATATCCTTTTCCGCCGTCCATACTGCCGACGGTAACAACAATACTAAAAAAAACAAAAAAGAACGTAAAATCATTGTTTTGCTCCTTGTAAATGGTTTGATTTGCGTATATTTTATTTTTGGCATAAAAATACTATACAAATCTCATTATACTCCAGTTTATCAGGCAAAGAAACAGGAAATGAAATTTCCCAAATAGTTTTGGAATCTTGGGGAAATAATTGCTGTAATATTTCAGTGGAATAGTTGATAGTGAATAGTTATGAGTGAATAGTGAATAGTTCGCAAGCGGAATTATTGCCGTTTTGGTAATAATCCGCTTGCGCTATTCTGCGTCCTGAAAGGACAACGGAATAGTTGAGAGTTGATAGTGGAGAGTGGATAGTTCGCAAGCGGAATTATTGCCGTTTTGGTAATATTCCGCTTGCGTTATTCTGCGTCCTGAAAGGACATTATAAGCCAGCCCTACCCAACGGGTAGGGTTACACAATCATCACCAACAATTTCGCCCTGAAAGGGCAATAGAATAGTTGAGAGTGGAGAGTGGCGCAAGCGGAGTATTACCCAAACGGTATTATTCCGCTTGCGGCATAACCTCATTTTCACCTAATTTTTCCGAACAAAACAACCTCAGTAGCAAAAGAGATCATAAAACAACAACCTCATTACCTCATTGTTCCTTTTAATCTGGTAATGAGGTTTGTGTGTGTGTTGAATTAGGTGAAAATGAGTTTTTTTGGGAAAAATGCGAAAAACAAGACAAAAGCTCTGTTGACATCCGATGTTGATTTGTATAGAATTGAGACTTGTTTTGAACCGTATTACGTTTTATTTACCATGTTGTCATGGTAAACGCATCACGGTTATTTCAAAGAAACCTTACAAAATAAGGAGTCTGCAATGGAAAATGTATTAAAATGTTTGGTTGTGTTTTTTGAGATTTTTTGGCAAAAAATCCCGTTGTTAAACTGGATAAGCAAGGAAAAG
>JAITBS010000261.1 GCA_031283515.1 Planctomycetaceae bacterium | reverse complement strand
AACATCGTCTGTTTTCGTACATCAGTAAGAATTGGCGCGGGCGACCACTCATTGACTTGGCAACTGTAATCAACTTAATCGCCAATACAAAAACCGAAACCGGATTAACTGTACGATGTGTCGAAGATAAAAAATTATACAAAAAAGGAATCAAAATAAACGATTACGAATTAAAAAAAATTGACCTCAAACCCGCACCCTTCCTAGGAAATTGGAACTACTCAATCAAATCAAAAAATAAGTAAGGTTATTTGCGCATGATTCCAAAGACGATTTACCGCTCGACACATTAACAGATTATGACAAAATGTTTAATGTATTTTATGGTTAACCGTTTAGTCCCGTTGTACAACATCCGGCTTGCAAAACCAGCGTAGTGGTGTATAATGTACGTTATGTTGAATTTAATAATTTTATATCACGGTTCGATTGATTGTTTTGAGGAAATTGACGTTTCCAGAGGCAAACCGTTCAAGGATTTCGGGGCGGGATTTTATACGTCCCGTGATAGAAGACATGCCGAAAATTTAGCAAGGCGAAACCGTGAAATTGAATTATTGCGGAACAAAAAACTCGGAAAAGAAAACAAAGTTGACGCTTGGATTTACACCTACGAATTGAAGCGGGATTTACTTGCCGATTTGTCTGTTAAACAGTTTGATGGCATATCAAAAGAATGGATACTTTTCGTAGTGAAAAATCGGACGAATGAAACGAAGCAGCACAATTACGATGTTGTGATAGGTCCTACGGCAAACGACAACACACGAATTGTAATCAATGCGTTTTTAGCGGGTTTATACGGTGATACGCAAAACGATGAAGCGGTAAACATACTTCTAAAAATGATAGAAGCGGATAAGTTACCCGGTCAGTTTTTCTTTGGGAGTAATCGGGCGGCAGAATTACTAACTTTTAAGCGAAGGGAAAAGATAAAATGAAAATAACAGAGCAAACAATTCAGTATTGTATAGACACGCTGGCTGCCGATGTTGCGCAGCGGGTTGCGAGAGAAAATGGAATAATTTTGACTGAAGCGTTGCGGCAATTTATGGGAACGAAAACGTATGAATTACTGCTGGACGAAAAAACATATCTTTACTTGGAAAGCAAGGAATATGTGTTGGATATGTTGAAGGCGGAACAATCACAGGATTGGGAACGCTGGCTGAAAATTTAGCGGAGGACGAAATGACGGAACCGGTATTATATTTGCAATCGCAGATTTCACGCTTGTATATGCAGCGTGAAAAATTGACAGTGCAGGAGTTTTTAGCATTGGATAAAAAATATGACTTGTTGGGTTTATTGGAAGCGGGCTATGAACCGTTTCACTTAATGGGCGAACAAGGTGTATTAAACGAAATTCACAAGAATATAAATGATGAAACAACAGAACCCAAACGGTAAGGTTTCATAAAAAATTCCGTACGTCAACAGGGGTAAGCCGGCGGGTACGCCGATGTAACGATGGATTAAATTATTCCGAAAATGGTAGGCGATGCGCTTGTCCGTGAATTTTGAAATCGCCTAAAATTACCGATACAATAATAGAATTGGGGATAGTTTTTCGGAAATGCTGTAGGAAATGAAGAGAATTGTCGTTTCGATAATATTCAAAAAAAAAAAAACAAATTTGTTCAGAAATTATGTTTTGCACATAGAGTGACAGGCAATAACAAGTATTACAGGGTAGCAGAAAGGAGGTTTATTATGGACGATAAATGGGAAATTTATAAAGATAAAGCTGGCGAATGGCGTTGGCGTCGTATTGCATCGAACGGTAAAATTGTCGGTGCATCAACTGAAGGTTACAAGAACAAGTCTGACTGTGAAGACAATGCTCGACGTAACGGTTGGAAAGGTTAATGCATGTAAACGCGTGTAGTACTAAATTAATCTAAATCGTTATCCTGTAGTATTTGTTATTGCCTATCAACTACAAGACATGAAATGGTGCAAATATTATGTCAATACTAATCCGTGACAATACACTGTTGGGAATGTAGAGAGCGCAGCGGTTTCAAACATTCAAACGCGAAGGATATAGAACACAGTGAAGAATTGAAATGACGAATATGATTTATTCCATTTCAAATTTGATAGACAAACACAAAAGTGAAAATCTAAATACTGTTTTACGTCGAGATATTTCATAACCCATTTACAATCAACAGTTTAACATCAATTCTCGCACCTGGTGAACAACGCCGTTTTGCGGAGTGAACCCGGTAGTGAACAACGCTTATATGTTTCCGTAAGTCTTTTTATAGAAAAGACTTAGGACAAAACTGTAATAGGTAGGCAACCTTTCGCCGCAGGGTTTTCACCCACGGTCGCAACGGTTGTTTTTTTATGGTGTTGTACACGGTTGGTTTTTCATTTCCGTCCGTCAACAGGGGCAAGTCGGCGAGTACGCCGTATTGTATTGTTTAAAACGTTTCGGCGAAACGTTGACTACCTTTTTGAGTTTCATTGGTAAACAAGTTGACGAAGATTCCACTGATATATTACCCCAATTTTAGTTTGTGAACCCACAAAGTCCGTTTGTGAAAATCTGCGGACTCTGTTGATAAAATAGACCGTTACGTA
>JAITBS010000258.1 GCA_031283515.1 Planctomycetaceae bacterium | reverse complement strand
CTGCCAAATTTTTATTCGGAAAAAGACCCGGATTTTATACAATGGACAGCGTAATGGGATTGTAAAATTGGTAAGCTATCAGTGGCAAGTTAATAGTGGATAGTGAATAGTGAATAGTGTCGCAGGCGGAGTACCACCAAAACGGTATTATTCCGCGTGCGACACTATCCACTATTCACTATTCACTTGCCACTGCCCCTGTCGGGGTGAAAATCGAAAAACAAAGATTCCACTGATATATTACAAAATTTCGTATTTTTCGTGCTATTTTGTATTTTTCGTGTTTGTATGTTTCATGTTGTAAAATATAAAACATCATAAATATTACGGCAAGAGGTATAACTTATCCGACATCGCCGAGATTAAGAACCGCTCCGTAACGTCCTAACATTTGTCGTCGAAGTTTGGCGTGTTCCGGTTTTGCCAAACCTGGGTCGGCAAAAACCATATCGGTTGCGTCATTTTTGGCTTCGTACAAAATTTCTTTATCCCGCACCAAATCCGCAACACGAAACGGCGGCATTCCGTGTTGCTGTGTACCAAACAAATCGCCGGCACCGCGAATTTCAAAATCTTTTTCTGCTAATTTGAATCCGTCCGATAACTTCACAAACGCCTGTAACCGTTTCTGAGATTCTTCTGTAACAGCATTACAAAATACGGTACAATAACCAGGATTACTGCCGCGTCCGATTCTACCGCGGAGTTGATGCAATTGCGACAATCCGAAACGTTCCGCACTTTCGATTGTCAACAGATTGGCGTTGGGAACATCCACACCAACTTCAATAACTGTTGTTGCAATCAGAATTTGAATTTCACCTGTACGAAAATCAAACATAACTTTTTCTTTTTCTGCTGTGGACATGCGGCCATGAATAATTCCCAACCGAATTCCTTTGAGCAAACTGGTTGATAATTGTTCAAAAACTTCATGAAGACTCCGTGCATCGAAATTTTCCGACTCTTCAACCAACGGAACTACAACATAACCCTGCCAACTGTTTTCTGTAACTTTTCGCGCTACAAAATCCCACCAAGCAGCACGTCGTTCCGGTTCGGCAAGATATGTTGTAACTTTTTGTCTTCCGGGCGGCATTCCGTTCATGATCGACACATCAAGATCGCCGAACAATGTCATTGTAACACTTCGTGGAATCGGAGTTGCCGTCATAACAAGATAATGCGGATCAAATTTTTCGCCGGTTTTCAAAACGGCGCGTTGAAGCACGCCGAATTTATGCTGTTCGTCAATAACGACCAATCCAAGCTTTTGAAACGGAATTTCATTCTGAATAATTGCTTGTGTTCCGACAACAATCTGAGCCGAACCGGTTGCAATATCTTGCAAAACACGGGAGCGTTCATTTGTTTTTTGCCCGCCGAATAATGGTACAATTTTAACCTGACTATTTTCGAGCATTCGGGTTAAAGTTCGTAAGTGCTGCCGTGCTAAGACTTCTGTGGGAGCCATGAACACTGCCTGATAACCGTTGGCGACTGCGAGAAGCATTGCGTAAACTGCAACCACTGTTTTACCGCTGCCAACATCGCCCTGTAACAATCGGTTCATTGGAACCGGATGTGACATATCGTTTACAATTTCTTTGATGACACGTTCTTGTGCTTTTGTCAAGGTGAACGGAAACCGTTGCCGAATTCGGGCGTCAATTTTGGGGTCAACCGGCAATGGCGATGCTTTTAGGTGAGTACGATGTTGAAGCCGCCGAATTGCCAAACCGAGTTGTAGTACGAAAAGTTCCTGATAAATGAAACGACGTTTTGCCCATAACAATGTTGTTTTATCGGGCGGAAAATGAATTGCCGGAATTGCGTCACGAATTGGCAACAATTTATGTTCTGCCAAAAATTGTTCCGGAAAAACTTCGTCCAATAACGGAGTGTAAACCGGTAACATATTCCGAAAAATTTTTCGAAGATGAAATTGTTTAAGTCCTTCGGTTAAGGGATAAATTGGCAAATACGGTTCTACTTCATTTTCATTTTCTGTTTCGGCAAGATAAGTGATTTGTGGGTGCATCATTATCCAAAAGGGGTGATCATACTGAGGTTTACCGGTCAACAGGACACGTCTTCCTTTAGCAAAGTCCCGCATGATAAACGACATTTTGAACCAAAGTCCTTTGACATAACCTTTCTCGTTGCAGTTAATAACGAGAGTGAGAAGTTGTCCGCGAGTTGTTGAGCGGGAGTTCCATTCTTCGATGGTTCCGATGATTGTTTGTACGGTACGATCTTCCTGAAGTTGGTCAATTTCACGGCGTTCCGTCATATCCTGGTAATCACGCGGAAAATAAAACAATAAATCAGACACACGGTTAATCCCCAACCGTTTCAAAATTTCCGCACGTTGTGTACCGACTCCCTTCAAATACTGAACCGGAGAACGAAGATCAAGAATTTCAACGGACATGACTGTAATAACTTACTGAATCGGTGGATATTTTAAAAAATAAACTGGTTAATCAAAACTATCTCCGTCATTTTCGTGAACAGATATTACAATGGTATCAGTAACGGATAATTATGACGTAAAGAAAACATACATTATAGGTGAAAACTTTAGAAATAAAAGTCATTGTAATCTATCGGTGAAATTATTATTTTTGTAATATATCAGTGGAATATTTTTGAATTTGTTTACAGTTGGCAATTACAAGGTAGGCAATTAACAGGTAGGCGACCTTTCGCCGAAAGGTTGCGAACCCACGGTCGCAACGATTGTTTTTTCATTTCCGTCCGTCAACAGGGGCAAGTCGGCGAGTACGCCGTATTTGTATTGTTTAAAACGTTTCGGCGAAACGTTGGCTGCCTTTGGAGGCAATTGGTAAACAAATTGACGACTATTCCACTGATAGATTACGCCGTTTTCACAATCTCTTAAAAAAACAATTTAAGACAAGGAGCAGTATAACGATTCACTCTCTTGACCGAATATCGGAGTTGCGGTAAACTAATGAAATTCATTAAATATTACGGATTTTTCCATTTATTCTTTTCCTAAGGTTTGAAGGGAATGCCCTGAATATGCTTAGGTTTCATTTGTTCAACACACCAATTTCATGGAATTTTACGAACGCGCTTTTGAAAGCATCGGGGATTTTTTCAATGGGTTGACGCGAGGAATTGAGTCGAATATTACCGCGTTTTTCGGTTCGTCCAATGCTCGCTACATCAAACGGCTTCAACCCAAAATTGAAGCAATTAACGCCCTTGAACCCGAATTGATAAAACTCAACGACAACGAACTGAAAAATAAAACCGCTGAATTTCGTCACCGTCTGGCTCAAGGGGAAACTCTTGACGATTTACTCATCGAAGCCTTCGCCGTCTGTCGTGAAGCCGGACGCCGCGTTCTGGGACTTCGGCATTACGACGTCCAACTCATCGGCGGTATGGTTTTGCACAGCGGCGCCATCGCCGAAATGATGACCGGTGAAGGGAAAACACTTGTCGCAACTCTTCCCGCTTATCTCAATGCTCTTGAAAGTAAAGGAGTTCATGTTGTTACGGTTAATGATTATCTCGCCCGGCGCGATATGGAATGGATGGGACCGCTTTATCTTTCACTCGGAATTACCGTCGGTACCATTCAAAATAATATGTTAGCCGATGACCGGCAAAAAGCCTATCAATGCGATATCACTTACGGAACAAATAATGAATTCGGTTTCGATTATCTGCGCGATAATATGAAATTCGCCGCCAAAGGCGATCACCATTATCCGCCGCAATATCAACAAGTTCAAGGGAAATTAAACTACGCCATTGTCGACGAAGTGGATAACATCCTCATCGATGAAGCACGAACTCCCTTGATTATCGCAGGTCCCGCTCATAGCGATATTTCCCGTTATAGCCTCGCCGATAAAATCGCACGCCAACTCGTTAAAGATGTTGATTTCGAAGTCAAAGAGAAAGAACATACGGCAAATCTTACCGATACCGGTGTACGTCATGCCGAAAAATTGGTTGGTGTTGAATCGTTTTACACGGCAGGGAATATGGAATGGCCCCATTTAATCGACAACGCCCTTAAAGCACATTATCTTTATAAACTCGATGTCAATTATATGATTAACGGTGACGAAATTGTCATTGTTGATGAATTTACCGGTCGTGCTATGCCGGGTCGGAATTGGAGTGATGGTTTGCATCAGGCAGTCGAGGCAAAAGAAAAAGTTCGCGTCAAAGAAGAAAATCAAACTTTAGCAACAATTACACTACAAAATTTCTTCAAACTATACGACAAAATCGCCGGTATGACCGGAACCGGTATGACCGAAGCATCCGAATTTTGGAAGATTTACAAACTGGATGTTATCGCCGTGCCGACCAATAAACCGTTGCGCCGAGTCAATTTTCCCGACGCCGTTTATAAATCGAAACGCGAAAAATATAACGCCATCGTTGATGAAATTGAACGGATTAATAAGTGGGATATTCTTGAGTTTGGCGGCAACCGTGAAGTTTTAGGAACAATAACCCGCGAGGAAGAAGACCGAATTGAACTGGTTCCCAAAGGAATGAAAGACCCTGAATGGTTTGAAAAGAAAAATATCAAAACGATTTCCCGTAAAGGTCGTCCCATTCTTGTCGGAACAGTATCCATTGAAAAAAGCGAGTTGATTTCCAGAATGTTGGATCAAAAAGGGATCAAGCATCAGGTTCTCAACGCCAAACATCATCAGCGTGAAGCGGAAATTGTTGCGCAGGCGGGACGTAAAGGTGCAGTTACCATTGCGACGAATATGGCTGGGCGTGGAACAGATATTATTCTCGGCGGTAATCCCGAAGCAATGGCATGGAGTATTTTGCAAACAGAATATCCAACTCGGTTGGAAGTTCCCCGCGAGGTCTGGACAAATCTTGTCAATGAAATCGAACAAAAAGAGCAAATGAAAACCGATGGCGATCTTGTTCGTCAAATGGGCGGTTTGCACATTATTGGTACGGAACGCCATGAAGCCCGACGTATTGACCTGCAACTTCGCGGTCGAACCGGTCGGCAAGGCGATCCGGGCAGCAGCCGGTTTTTCCTCTCCTTAGAAGACGATTTGTTACGGATTTTCGCCGGTGAAGCGGTGAAACGTATTATGACAATGCTTGGTATGGAAGAAGGACAAGTGATCGAATCACGGTTGGTCAGCCGCCGCATCGAAGGAGCACAGAAAAAAGTCGAAGAACAAAATTTCGATATTCGGAAAAACCTGCTCGAATATGACGAAGTAATGGATTTTCAACGGAAATCTGTTTATGGTTATCGTCAACGGATTCTTGACGGAGCGAATTGTAAGGAATTAATTTTTGAAATGATTGACGAACAGGTTGATCGTCATCTTGGCGAATTTCTTGAAAAAGATTATGAAGCCGAATCGTTTGCAGTTTGGGTTGGGTTGCGTCTCAATATGGAATTTGAAACACGGAATTTTCGCGGAATGGATTACCATCAGGCGGAAGAATTTGCGTTAGACCATGCGAAACGTATGGCGGAATCTTTGGTGTTGGATCAGATCGAGGAAAATTTGCCGGAAGATGTTCAGGAAACCGAATGGAATTGGCAGGCGTTAGCCAAATGGTCTAATTCTATTTGGCGAACCGGTTATACGGATCGTGATCTTAAAAAAATTCCGCGTGAAGAACTTGCCGAAGTGTTGATTGAAAAAGCGCACAAATTTATCAAAAATGTTGATCTTTCGGATGGACGCGAACTGCTTGATCCGAACTATGGTTTGAAAACGGCGGTTGCGTGGGTTAAAAAGAAATACGATATTGAACTTGATTTTGAAGAAGTCCGCCAACTGGAAACCGATAAATTCCGTGAAAAGGTACGAAAATTAACCCATGAAAAATACCGTGAAAAAGAAATTCAATATCCGGTGTTGTGTGGACTTTACCATTTTACAATTCAAGATCAAACGGGTCGTCGATATAATCGTGAAGGACTTGTTGAGTGGGCGCGAAACCGGTTTGATGTGGAGTTATTGTTGGATGACCTTAAAAATAAGCAACGGCATGAAATTGAGGAAGTCATGTTTACCCAAAGCCGGATTACTTCCGAACATGTTCCTGAAGTGTATCGGGAACTTCGTCAGCGTCTTGAAGAGTTAATGCTTTACAACGAGATTAATCTGGGGGAAATTCGGCGAAGTATTGCCGACATAACTGCCGCTTCTGAAACGGGTAAAGTAAGTGCCGGTTCCAAGTTTGCGGTGCGAAGTGTTAATAAAACGGTAACTAAGTACACTGGAAAATATGCAACCTCAAAATCGGTTACAGTTACAGGCTCTTCGTTGAATAATAATCGTAAAAAAATTAAAAACAATACAGAATTGGAAGAGTTTTGTCAGTGGGTGAACAAAGAATTGGCATCGGATTTAACTGTACAAAAAATACTTGAGTGGGATATTTATGAACTTGAAGATCGGCTTTGTTCACTTGTGGAAGACCGATACAATCCTGAAATGCGGAAGATGGAACGTTCTCTTGTTCTCCAGATTCTTGATACTGTTTGGAAGGATCATTTATTGGTGATGGATCATCTTCGTTCGGGAATTGGTCTTCGTGGTTACGCTCAGGAAGACCCCAAGGTGGTGTATAAGCGTGAGGGAATGCAGATTTTTGTGGAGATGTGGAACACGGTGTATTCCCGTGTAACGGATTTGATATTCCGCATGGAGCAACTTGATCCTGATTTTGTGAGTTCGACATGGCAGGAAGCAGAAGCGCGCCATGACGAAGTTCAAGCCAATTCTACAATCAGCAATTTCGCAAAAGAACAAACCGAAACCGCTGAAAATATTCAAACTTCAGATAAAAAAATGGAACCGTTCCGAAATCGTGAACCGCAAATTGGTAGAAATGATCCTTGTCCATGTGGCAGCGGAAAAAAGTACAAAAATTGCCACATGCCGAAATAAAGTAACTGCCCATTTTGATAACCTTTCACCGATCATTGATTCTATTTTCTTCCGTCCAGAAAGAACAACATAACCCCAGCCCTAACCAACGGGTAGGGTTAAAATTCCACTGAAATATTACATTTTTGATATTCAGGGAACATCCTGTCCCCAGACTTCGATTTCGGTAAAACCCGCCCAACTAAGCGGGAAATCTTGTTGCAAATTCGTAAACGTTAACGAGGTTACTGTTCGTTTGGAGAATAAAATAGTCTGCGGTTCCGCTGTTTTTTCAAATGAAATATCAAGAACCGAACCGTCTGAAAATTTCAACGTTCCCGTTTTCCATACGTTATCGTGCGGAAAGTCAGCACGAAGACAAACAATAACCTTGTCAATTTCAACAGGACGGCCAAATTCAATCGTTAAAAATAAATCAGTACGTTTATTGGGTCCCCACGATGGGAACTTATCTCCGTGTCCCTGATTTTCACACCGCCCATCCAGAACATTTTTTGCCGCAAAACAATTCAGTCCGCCATATTCACTGTTCGATGACGCATGAGGAAACGAAACCGCTTCACCCTGAACATCCGCCGGATTCAACGCAAGATTCCTGTACATATTTTCCTGACCGCTTTGTTTTCCGATGACAGGTAAATTTTTTCGTGACGAAAACCAATCTTCAATAAATTTTTTCTTGAAATTCTGACCGCCCGATTCAAATTGAGTAAAGTGTTCCGGTTTCGGAAGTTCCAATTCACCGTTACGCCATGAGACAAATTTTGTAATATTTTCACGTTCAATTTCCGCCATACGGTTGCGTTTTGCCTGATAATAAGCGAACTCCGCTTTTTGTGTTTCATTCCAACTGTTTGCTTCCGTGTACGAACCACAGAACGGAACAAGCAAATCAATCCAGAGTGCCAGTTGACGGCGTTCAAGATCATTGATTGTTACGTTTTTATGATAAGGTTCTGTTTTAGGATTGGATTTTGCATTTTCACCGAACATTTTCAGGAGTTTGCTTTTTGAAGAACCGGCAAAGTACGGCGGCAGCATCGTTGGAACAGACTGAACACTCAACCAATGAACAATTTCATTGGGGTCTCCGCTACGAGTTAAATTGATATACGATTCACTAAAACGGCGTCCAGAATCTTTGAATTTCTGTTCGTTAAATTGATTGCCCAAAAGACTGAACGGTGTTTTATTGTTACCGGAAAGTTTTGTTGTTGTTTCGTTTTCGATTCCGGTATGACATTGAACACAATGTTTATCGAGAATCGGTTGGATAATCCGTTCAAAACTAAATCCGGTATCAGTATTAACTCCGTGAAGCGGAACCGGTTTGCTCGGCGATTTTCGCAACGCTAAAGTCCGCATGGCACCGCCGCGTGACTGAGGATTGTTTCGGGTTGTTCCTTTCACTTCGTGGCAACCGACACAGGAAAACATTTCACCCGATTGAAGTGTTGACCAACTTCGCATGGACTGAACCACTTCTCCGTAAGCGTTCAAAAGTTGAAAGAACACGGGCGTTCTTGCCGGAACTTCAAAATACGCCGAACCGTCTGCTTCAACCGGAACTGTTCCAAGAACCCGTTTGACATCCCATGAAGCGTTGTTGATGGAAACGGGCGTTGAAGACAATGCTCCACCGGCGGGACCGTTACTGCCGTTTTGCAAAATTCCGGCAGGTCGAAATTCCAACGCGACAATTCGTAATTCTTTGACCGTTCCACGTTCAACTCCTTCCAAACCGGGACCGAAATAAACATCCTGTACATAATACAAACCTGTTTTTGTTTCATAATCAACCGGTGTTGCGCGGAGCATGGGAATATTACGGGCTTGTAACGGAACCGGTTGACCGCAACTCACTGCCGGATCATAAGCCAGTAATTCACGGTGTGCGTTATTAATGTCCATGTAATACAGCCCGAACGGAATATCGTAATGATTTCTTTTCGGAAAACCATCAGGAGTGTAAGCGGTAATAAAATGATTTTCGTCAATTGCCAACGGATATTGGAACTGATCGCCGTCCTGACCATAAGCGTCGATCTTGTCGGCATTTGTTTGCCGCGGCGGCGCAATCAGTCGAACACCTTGATTTTCCTGTGTTCCTTCGGCTCGGTCAATCACAATGAGTTTACCGCGCTGATGAGTATGATGCCCGCTGGCAACCGCAACCACTTTATTTGAATTAGGAATACCGCGAGCATGAAGAATTGTTGTCGGAAACCATGAATTGTTACCATAATATTCCGTTTGACCGGTTCCGTCATAATTCATTACAAAAAGAGGCTGCGGGAAAATTTGTCCCCGATCATTGTAATCCCAACGTGTGTAGATGACACGTCCGTCATTTAGAACTTGCGGATAATTCGTGTGAACCTGATCAAAACTTATTCGCCGCAAAAATCGACCATCGGAATCGCAAAGATAAAGATTGGTAACATCCGTCCACCAACAATCCACAATCTGCATACAACGAGTTGAGCAGAACAAAATATTACCGTCAGGTAAATAACACGGTTCCACATCGGCAAAACCAAGTCCGAAAGTCAATTGCCGAATTTTTTTCGTTTCAATATCATAATCGTAAAGATGATAGTCATCGGTTTCATAACTGTTGCGCATTGAAAAAACAATTTTCCGTCCATCGAATGAAACATCGGGATCACGCAATGTTCCGCCTTGTGGAGCTTCGATGAGCAGATTTTCTTCAACAGAACCATCCGATTGAATTTGAAGTAACAAAATTTTTCCGCCGAGCATATCACGGCGTTCTGGATGTTGGGCGTCGCTGGGGGCTTCGGTGTAGGCGTAATGAGAACCGCCGAGAACTTGATGTTTGGCGTAAACAATTACCGGATATTTTTCATGAATCATTTGTAACCGTTTTTGACGGCGTTTGGTACAGGCTTTCAAATACAACTCTTTCCAAAGCGGATTATTCCCTGATATTTTTCTATCTTGTAATTTTTTCAGTTCCTCTCGAAAAGGTTGGGTGTTGTTATCGAGTTCGGTCAAAACTGTTTCAAGTATTTTGATTTCAAGTGTATTTCCTGTTGAGTCTGTAAAACAAGGGGTATTTATTCCGGCGTCCTGAAGTATCCAATCCTGATGCAATCGTTCCTGAAAATTTTTCGGAATATCTCGCTCTTGCGCCAAACCGGAAATGGTGTTACATAACAAATAAAAGGTAAACAGACAACAACATGGAAAAATCGTTCGCATTATAGTCAATAAAAAAATAAGGAGTGAAGGACAAAATGAAGTGAAACAACCGGTAAATTATACCAACTCCGCATTCTTTAAAATTCGGTCTTGTTGAAATGTATTGTCGAGTATTTCGACTTAAAAATCCTGTAAATAACCCTATAAATCTTCACAAAAAATGAAAACCGAATTTTAAAGTGTAGTGAGAGTATATTGCCGCTGGAATTTCCAACCGCTAAATAAGTATCGTACTCATTTAACTTATAAAACGCAATAAAACTCTGGATAAAAAACACAAAATAACATAAATATTTACAAAATAACATAATTAGTTAATAGTGAAGAGTTGATAGTGAATAGAGAATCGTTGACAATCATTTTGATTCACCGATTCTTTATGAAGATGTTCACCAAACCCCAACAGTGAAATATTGCAAAAATTAAAACAGACAGTTACAGAAATCAGAGCCAATGGTGTTCGCGGTACCAACGTGTTGTCTGGTCAATACGTTCCGAAAAAGGAACAAGCGGTGAAAAACCAAGTTGTTGTTGTGCCTTTTCCGGCGAGCAACGCCAATGATGTAACGATTCCCACGCTTTAGCCCAATCATAAGGCGAGTTCATTTCCGTAAACCATTTCAATAGTTCATAAAATGTCGAAACAGTAAAAAGTGTAATCGGTAAACAACGAATTGTACGGATTCGTTGTTTACCCAAAGCATGTGCGATTTCCTGACCAGCTTCAGACAAATGAATTCCGCCATTGTCCGCAGCAAAATAAATCCCCGTACCAACCGGCGAATCCAACATTATTCGTTCACCATATTTCGCAACAGTAATTAACAATTCGGTCAAATCAGCCGCATGAATCCATGAATAAATTTTGTCGCAAATTCCGGGAATAGGACAAATATTTAAACGGTTAATTGTTCGGAAAAGTTCCAGATTCATCCGGTCCGCTTCGCCAAACACAATACCCGGCCGGATAATTGAACACGGCATCCGATCAGAAACAGCAGCGACCGCTTTTTCTCCGCCCAATTTACTTTTACCATAAGCAGAAATCGGATGAGGAATATCAGTTTCATATTTTGGTTGTCCATGATTAGACGGACCTGCAGCAGCAAGTGATGAAACATAAATAAATACAGGAGGTACGGAATTTTGTGTTGCGGCATTGACCATATTTTTCGTACCGAAATGATTGGTCTTTTCAAATTCCTGTTTGTTCCGTGCGCGAACTTTGCCTGCCAGATGGAACACGGTATCACAGTCTTTGACCACTCTAATCAAACTGTCAAAATCCGCAAGTTCTCCGTAACATAATTCAATATCAAATGTCTTGAATTGATTTGTTACAGAACCTGTTCGCACCAGACACCGAATATCACAACCTTCTCTTTGCAAACGCTGGATTAAATGAAAACCAATAAATCCACTACCGCCAGTGATAAGAACCCGTTTCATCACTGTTAAAATTACCTGTTAATTGTTACTAAAAAATATTCCGCCTTTCCAAAATTCCATTGAAAAGCTGTTGTTATGAAAAACTAAGAAGTTATTGATTTCGATTTATTCTATTGCCATGATTGTTCTTTTACCGTCTAATACGCCACTACAAAAAACGAACCACTTCCTTATGGTCGCGGTTCTAAAAAAATTCTCATCGGCAGACTATAAAATTCGGTAACATTATAGGTGTTACCGAAAATTAAAAGCGTATTTTTTGTTTGTATTATGTAATCTTGTAACTATGCAATTTTTGTTAATGGTTCTTCCATCGGCAATATTGTTTCGCGTCCCTCGACCACATCTTCCGTAACACGATACACTTCTCCCGCAGGAAGATCGGGAAGTTCGTACATAATATCGAGCATGAGATTTTCGACAATTGACCGAAGTCCTCGAGCTCCTGTCTTTTTTTCAAGAGCTTTTCTGGCAATCGCCGCCAACGCATTTTCAGTAAATTCAACATCCGCATCTTCCATTTGGAAAAGCCGTTTATATTGTTTCACTAAAGCGTTTTTCGGTTCGCTCATCACACGAATCAAAGCAGCCTCGTCAAGCGGAACAAGCGTTGAAATAACCGGCAACCGACCTACCAGTTCAGGAATCAAACCAAAATGGTTAATGTCCTCTGATGTTACTTTTGAAAGATAATTGGAACAACGTTCTTCCCGATTCATCGGTGCCGTCTGATTAAAACCAATTGATTTTTTGCCAAGCCGTTGACCAATAATATCTTCCAAACCAACAAAAGTACCGCCGCAAATAAACAAAATATTTGTTGTATCAACCTGAATATATTGTTGTTCGGGATGTTTACGTCCTCCTTGCGGCGGAACATTGGCAATCGTTCCCTCAAGCATTTTGAGAAGCGACTGCTGAACTCCTTCACCAGAAACATCTCTGGTAATCGAAACATTTTGTGACGTTTTACCAATCTTGTCAATTTCATCAATGTAAATAATTCCCCGTTGCGCTAACTCAACATCAAATTCTGCGGCATGTAAAAGTTTCAGAATAAGATTTTCGACATCTTCTCCCACATAACCGGCTTCGGTTAAAGTGGTTGCATCACCGATTGCAAACGGTACATCAAGAATTTTTGCCAGAGTTTGAGCAAGAAGTGTTTTACCGGAACCAGTGGGACCAATTAACAATACGTTGGACTTGTCAAGGATCACATCACTGCCTTCATCTTTGTTGATAAGACGTTTGTAATGATTGTGAACAGCAACCGACAACACTTTTTTGGCATGTTCCTGACCAACAACATATTCGTTAATCCGCGTAACAATTTCACGCGGAGATGGAACTTTCGAAAGCGGTTTTGTACTCGAACCGTTACGCCGACGACGTTCCTGAGTTAAAATTGTTTGGCATAAATCAATACATTCACCGCAAATATAAACATCGCCCGGACCTTCAACAAGCGGTCCAACATCACGGTAACTTTTATGACAGAAGGAACAAAACGCATTTTTCTTATTTGTTCCGCCGCTTCCTTTGTTCAAATTAGATTCTCGCCCGGATGACATGAATTAGCCTTTCTTTGCTGGAGGTTTATGTTTCCGAAAGTTCAATGGTGTCTGTCCTTCAACGTGATTACCGGTTCCATCATCCGGTCAAACAAAAATTTTTCACGCCGAAACGATGCCGTCCGAATCCTTGGAAACTTTTTGGTCATCCTTGGCTCTTAACGATTAGCAAAAATAATGTGTTAGTCCAAACTATCTTAGTTCACAATTTCGTAATCCCAATCGTTCTTTTTACTACGAAAAAAAAAGAAAGGTGTTTTATATCTTTATAATTTTTTATCGGATCAGATAAAACAATTTTAGTAAAATAATTTTACCGGTTGAATACCGTATTGTCATTTCCTTCGTTATCGCAATAACCTGCAATTTGAGTATCTTCGTTATTACTCAAAAAATTTGAAAAATCATCAAGATCATTATTTTGTGTTTTTGTGTTTTTTTGAGCAATCAGAACAACCGGATCAATCAAATTTTGTGACTTGTTTTTTTCTTCTTGAACAATTTGGGAGGCAAGTTGTTTCTTTATAATTCGGAATTCTGATTCGGAGAGTTTGCCTTGTGATTTCAATTCCCGAAAATTATTGAGGAGTTCTTCTGTGTTAAGTTCCTTTTGTACCGATTTCTCATGTAATAATCTCACAACATAAATCGCGACCGCTATTAAAATCGCTAAGATTGTGAAAAAAATTACAAGCTGAATAATTTCTACGGAAAACACTTTCGGCATTGTTTTATTTCAGGTAAACTGCCGTTATTGGTGAACTGTTTCCAATCAATCAATTTCTGCTATAATATAACACTCACTTTGGGATTCGGCAACTAAAATATAAAAGTTTTACCAAATTACTGATTATGAAATTTCCGATTATACAACTTCCATTTATTTTTTTTGTTTTTTTCCTTCTCTTTGTGGACACCATGATTCCTCAATTATTAGCTCAGGAAGAACGGTTATATTCCGGAGCTTTGCCCCAAAACCCCGAAGTTTTTGACGGCGTCCAAGCAGCAATGAAAGGCGACAACGAAATTGCCGAAAAATATTTTGCCGAAGCGATGAGAAAACAACCGGGTAGTCGTCCGGGTGGAGTGAATGCGGCAATGGCATTTCTTGATCCATCGTTGGAATTTAAGTTTTTCGATAAAATGCGTTTTTGGCTCGAAAAAACGGCGGAAGATTTTCCTGATGATCCCGAAGCGTTTTTACTTCTTGCGGATATTGCGATTTCCGAAACACGATATCTCGAATCTTCTATGTTAAGCAAACATGCGTTAAGTCTTGTCGAAAAATTTTCCATCAATCCGCAACGTCAACATTCGCTTCGGATTTACGGTGAAAAACTTCTTGCTGATGTTGCGGAACGGCGGAAATATTGGAATGAAGCGGTTAAGCAGTTGGTCAAATTACACGAATTGGAACCTCAAAACGCAGAATATCTTTATCGTCTTGGTTTAGTACAGTTTCGGCTTGGTCAAAAGGACGAAGCAATCAAAGTTCTTTCCCAAGCGGAATCTCTGGACAGTAAACTACTTCCGGCGTTGATTCTGCTTGCCCAACTCTCGGAACAACTCGGAAAAAACGACGAAGCCGTTCAATATCTTACTGAAGCAATTGAAAAAAACGGCAATAATCCGCGAGTTCTGATTGCGGCAGCCGATCTGGAACTGATATGGAACCATCTGGATAAAGTAAAATTGTTTGCCGAAAAAGCCCATCAACTCGATCCCAACTTATCAGATGCAATTATAACACTTGGAATAGTTGATCTTTATGCTGAAGATTATAAGCAGGCAGAAGAAAAATTTATAAAAATCACAGAAGTACAACCAAACAATTCCGAAGCAATGATTGGTTTATCTCTTGCTCTTTGTGAACAAAATGATGCTCATCAATTGCGGCGTGCATTTACGGTTGCGAAGCGAAACGCCGAACAAAATCCGTATTCTGTCAATGTACAAACAACACTGGCTTGGGTTCTTATTCAGGCAAATTCATTGAATGAAGCGGAAAAAATTCTTATGCGTTATTTTAACGCTAATGAATTAAATTCACCCGGTGCTTATTATCTTGCGGTGCTTTTTTCGAAACAAAACCGCAAGGAAGAAGCAATTTTATTTCTGAAAACAGCGTTGGCAGAAAACGTCAATTTCCCAAAACGTATTGCCGCTGAAAAATTGCTTCAAACTCTTGCCCAATAATTGGGCGGTGGTTGTTCCCTGCTATTTTTGTCCGTATTGTTACTGCGGTTGTTTTGTTAGGAAAAATTCTGTTGAAATAATTCCTAAAAAAACGGTAATATCTCAGTGGAATATTTGTTTTGTGAGCAACTTCATGATATTTTCTTACGCCCTGAAAGGGTAACATAACCGTTCGATTCACAAAATATCCTGCCCTTTCAGGGTGAATACTATTTTAATCTCAACCATATTCCACTGAATAATTACAAAAAACGAAATTACTGATCGGAAACAATATTACGATGGGTTGCTTAAACATCTAAACAATAATATAATTAACATGATTTTATGAAAGTTAAATATTATAAAACTTTCTGGAGTTGGTTAATTTACAAACGAACAAATGTTTTGAGCGACAAGCGGATGTTGGAGTTTTATTGAAAACATGCAATCACGGCGGCTCAAGTTATTTTACAATCAAAGTAAGGAGAATTATTATGCGGCTTGTAACTCGATCTGATTTTGACGGACTGGTTTGTGGAATGCTCTTAAAAGAAGAAGGAGTTATTGATTCCGTCCAATTTGTACATCCTAAAGACCTGCAAGATGGTTTATTCAAAGCGGAACCAACCGACATTCTATGTAATGTACCGTTTGTGCCTGGTTGCGGAATGTGGTTTGATCATCATTCCAGTGAGGCGGAACGTGTTGGTTGGACGCAAGATGTGAAGGGGGTCAGCAAAAAGGCTCCGTCGTGTACCGGAATTGTGTACGAATACTATGGCGGTGAAAAAAAATTCCCGAAATTCAAAGAATTGGTTAGTACGGTTGATAAGGTTGATTCTGGACAGCTCTCTGCTGAGGATATTCGTAATCCGCAAGGTTGGATTCTCATTGGTTTTATTACCGATCCGCGTACCGGATTAGGACGGTTTCACCAATTCCGTATTTCGAATTATCAGTTAATGATGGCGTTTATTGATCATTTACGAATAAAAACGCTGGAAGAAATTCTTGTCCATCCTGATGTGAAAGAACGAATTGATCTTTACCGGCAACAAACAGATTTGTTTGTCGAGATGGTAATTCGGTATTCGAAAACCGAAGGGAATATTCTGATTACAGATTTACGGGGACTTGAAACAATTTACACGAGTAATCGTTTTACAATTTACAGTGTTTTTCCGGAGCAAAATGTTTCGCTTTGGATTACCGACGGCAAGGCAAAGGTTAATGTAATGATTTCGTGTGGTTACAGTGTGGTCAACCGAACTTGCACTGCCAATATTGGCGCCTTAATGCTCAAATATGGCGGCGGCGGTCATAAACAAGTCGGAACTTGTCAAGTTCCTTGTGAAAATGCGGATCAGATTATCGCCGAAATCGTCGAAGGATTGAAAGAATAAAAGATAATAATTGTTCACAATTTTATCAAGAAATGTGAACCGTTACAAATTTCAACTCATTTACCGTTTGAACAACAATGAAACGATTTCTGATATTTTTGATTATTCTTTTTTTGGGAATGCGTCTTACGGCTCAAGAAACTGATTTGGCAACGGAAAAGAATGCCGAAGCCGAACAAGTGCTGGCGGAAAACAAAGCCGCCGCCGAAACCGAAGAAGAAATCGTTACAACTCCGCGTGCGAAATTACTGAAACGATTGGAAGGCAGCGGCAGTCCGATCAATTCTGTTGTATTTTCTGCGGACGGACATTTTCTGTTAGCAGCTTGTGGCGGTCCGGGCGGAGATCACAAGGCGCGAATCTGGAATATTGCAACGGGAAAATCCGTTCAAGTTTTTTCCGGTCATACAGACCGTGTTAATCAGGCAGTTTATATTCCGGATGGTAAACGGATTTTAACCGCAAGTGATGACAAAACGGTTCGTGTTTGGAATATTGAAGACGGCAAGGAGATTTTTAAGTTAGCGGAACATCTTGACGAAGTAAAATGTGTTGCTGTCCATCCGGATGGTAAAACGGCAGTATCCGGCAGCCGTGACTGTACGTTTACACGATGGAATTTGGAAACCGGCAAAGCCGCCGGAATGAAACGAGCTCATAAAAACACGGTAACTGCGATAACCTATTCGAAAGACGCCAAGTTTATTGCAACAGGAAGCCGTGATATGACGGTTCGGCTTTTCAACGCAGAATCTGCTCAATGGATTGCGGAATTTGGCGGTAAAACGACAGAAGAAGGACATCTCGGTTCTGTACTTTCCGTTGCGGTTTCACCTGATAGTAAAATGATTCTCTCTGGAAGTATGGACACAACAGTTCGTCTTTGGGAAACGAAAACCGGTATCCAACTTTTATGTACTTGGCGAACAATCAAACAACCGATTTATTCCGTAACATTTTCTGCGGATGGAAAGAAAATTCTGGCTGGCAGTGGTGATTTTATGGCGAGGATTTGGGATATTAAAACTGGTGAGGAAGAACTTCGGATTCGCGGCGACGGAATGCAATCTGTTCTCAGTGTTGCCTTTTCTCCGGACGGTAAAACAATTGCGACCGGAAGCCGTGATAAAATCGTACGGATTTGGAATTACTAATTTTGTTGAATGAGAATTTTTTTTTTCTTGCGGGAACAAGTCGGTAAAATACAATCATGTAACCAATTTAACATAAATTTGTTATTTTTTTTTAATTGCTAATAATGTTCAGAATTGGTTTGGGGCATGACACGCATCGGTTAGTGGAGGGCTCATCAATCCTTCTTGGTGGAGTTCGTATTGAACATTCGCGCCGTTTGCTTGGTCACAGTGATGCGGATGTATTATTCCATGCTATTATTGATGCGCTTTTGGGAGCATCGGGACTTGGCGACATTGGTGAATTTTTTCCTGATACTGATCCTGTCAACCAAAACCGTGATTCAACGGAAATGCTCCAAATTGTCTGGAATACTGTTCGGTCAAAAGGTTGGCGGATTGTCAATCTTGATACAATTATTTTTGCCGAACACCCGAAAATTTCCCCGTACAAAGAAGCAATTAAAAATAAAGTTGCACAAATTCTTGGAATTGCTTCCAATCAAGTTGGTGTTAAAGCCAAAACTGGTGAAAAAGTTGGTTTTATTGGTCGTGAAGAGGCGATTTCTGCCGAATGTATTATTCTTTTAGAAACGAATTTGTACACGGTGTAATTATCCAATCATTTTCACCTCATTTCAACAACAAAACAACCTCAGTAGCCAATTGTTTACCCACATGTCAACCTCATTACCTCATTCCTCATTGTTTCTTTTAATCTGGTAATGAGGTTTGTTTGTGTGTGTTAAATTAAGTGAAAATGAGTTTTTTTGGAAAAAAAGCGAAAAACAAGACAAAAGCCCTGTTGACATCCGATGTTGATTTGTGTATAAATTCTACTTGTTTAAACCGTATTACGTGTTATTTACCATATTGTCATGGTAAGCGAATTACGGTTATGTCAAAGAAACCTTACAAAATAAGGAGTCTGCAATGGAAAATGTATTAAAATGTTTGGTTGTGTTTTTTGAGATTTTTTGGCAAAAAATCCCGTTGTTAAACTGGATAAGCAAGGAAAAG
>JAITBS010000230.1 GCA_031283515.1 Planctomycetaceae bacterium | reverse complement strand
TGACAATAGTCGTGTGTTACTTGTGCTTCAAAAGAGCGTTTCGCTTCACCTTTGAGTTTCTTTGCCGCATCTTTAATGGTAACAATCATTTTCGCTTCAGGACGTGAATACATCTTTTTCCACTCCTTGTTTGATAGAAAAGAACAACAATCGGAATAATAACAAATTCAAAAAATTAAGTCAATATCAATAAAAAAATGGAACTCTATTTCAGACGACAAGCCCAACAGGGGCAAGTCGGCTATCGCCGACCAACGTTTCGGAGAAAGGTTGACTACCTTTGGAGTTCCACTGGAGTGAAAATCGAAAAATAATAATTCCACTGATATATTACCATTATTTTATATTAAAAATTTGTATCTATTCAGGTAGGCGATGTTTCGTCGAAGGGTTGTGAACCCACGATCTCAACGGTAGTTTTTTTATTTGTGTTCTATGCGATTGGTTTTTAATTTCCTTCTGTAAACAGGGGCAAGTCGGCTATCGCCGTATTGTTTAAAACGTTTCGGAGAAAGGTTGACTACCTATTAAATAGTTACAATTATTATGGTACAAGTAGTGAACAATGAACTCATTTTCAACCTAATTTTCTTAACAAAACAACCTCCGTAGCAAAAGAGAGCCTAAACAAAAACCTCATTACCAGGTTAAAAAGAAACAATGAGGTAATGAGGTTGGCGTATGTGCTATCACTGGGCTACTGAGGTTGTTTGTGGAATAATTCTACTGAATAGTTACAAAATAAAACTGATGAATAATGACCACTTAACTCTTAACCGGCACGTTTCCATTGATCACGGAACTTTCGAAATGAAGTTTCGACTTTGCGCAACACGAGACGAACCGTATTTTCAGCAGCGGCAAAACGTGAACCTCGTAACGCATAATAAAATACCTTGACACTTCGTTTGAATTTATTTTTTTGCGACAAATATTCTTGTTCATCCTGACCGATTTGATCTTTTACCCTACGGAGATATTCTGCTCGCCGATATGCCGGTAACTGAGTATAAGCCCAATGTAAACTTGATAATTTTCGTTCTAAAAATACGTTTTTCAATGTACTGTGATAATTACCGGTTTTCAGCAAGGTCTCTTTAATGAGATCATACGTTGCCGGTAATCCCAAAAGATATTTTTTTGACGGTTCATTCATAATCGATAACAAATTAATTCGATTATGGTACATAATTTCCGGTAATAATGCCATCTTCGGGTTATGAATTACTGTTTGCCAACTCATGACGGTATCTTCACTGTATTGACCAACAGGACATTGGATATCGTTATCCAGTAAAAAACGTGACCGCCACAATCTTAGCCAAAGCATACCATATCGTACTAATATTGTGTAATCATTTTCGGTCAGGTTTTGTTTTCCAATCAAGTTTTCCATTTGACAACACCAACAATGTATCTTTGTTTGGTTTCGATTTTCTCCGCGATCAAAGAAAAAATAAGTCGTATCTGCTTGTTCGGCATCTGCAACGGCAACTGCTTTTTCGCAAAGGTCAGGTTCAATCGTATCGTCGCTGTCCACAAAGAGCGTGTATTCTCCTTTGATAAACGGATAAGCGGCATTTCTCGCACCGGCAATTCCGGTATTGTGTTGATGAATAACAGTAATTCGGTTGTCTTGGGCAGCGTATTCGTCCAGAATTTGCGGACAACGATCCGGCGAACCATCATCCACACAAATAATCTCTATATCTTTCAACGTCTGATTCACAACAGAACCCAAACAAGCGGGAAGATATTTTTCAACATTGTAAACGGGAATAATAACAGAAACTTTCGGCATGGTGTTATGGGAGTTGTGATGATTTTTTAAAGAATGATGCGATGATAGAAAAATACCGGTAACAAGTCAATAGCAATTATTTTGTGAATTAATGGTACAAGGCAGGAAGCTCGGTACATTGATAACGGGATGCGATGAAAATATCAAGATTGTTACCAATCATTTTTTGATGTGTATCAAGTGTTTTTTCGGGAGTATTATTGTGTTCGGAAAGATGTCCCAGACATGCCCAACGCAAATGTTTTCCGTGTTGTTGAATCAATTTGGCAGATTCTATATTGGAAAGATGTCCCGTATTACTTCGGATACGTTGTTTTAATTCCTCTGGATACATACCGGTTTCAAGCATTTTTTCGTCATAATTACTCTCAAGCAGTATTGCATCAAGCGTTTCCACAATTTCACCAAGCCCCAGAAAACGGCAACCTAAATCCGTTATAATTCCCAACCGTACCTGTCCATCATCAAAAACAAAACATACAGAATCAAGTGCATCATGCGGAGTAGAAATCGTTTCAATAGTTACTCCGTCAAATTGAAGTGATTCGCCGGCATGAAAAAGATGAGGTTCTTGTAACTTTCCTAATTTTTTGGCAATATTGGGCGAAGTGCTTACCTGATGATAAGCTCCTTGCGTCAACCAAACAGGAATTTTGTACCGTCGATGTAATACTCCTGCCCCACTAATATGATCAGAATGAGCATGGGAAATAAGAATCCCCTGAACCGACGCAATATCAATACCAGCATGAGTAAGCCGTTCAACAGTTCGCGACGCCGTAATTCCAGAATCAATAAGAAATCGGATATTGCCGGATTCAACAAAATAACTGTTACCGTTACTTCCTGACTGGAGCGAAACTATTCGAAGTGCATTCATAAAAATAGTGTTATAAAATGATAAACGGTTATAAAAAATAGTTACGGAATATTATGAAACAACACGCGAATCGGTTAACGATGTTTTACCGAGAAGAACATCACGTAATTGATCAGAACGGACAAAACCAATACATTGACGGTGTTCATTGACCACACAACCGAATGAACCATGAAGTGTTTGCATGAGGATCATTCCTGTCAGAAGAGTATGACGGCTGGAGATTTCGACGGTGCTTCGGATGGGCAACTCCGTGTGCAAAAGATGAAGCAACAGTCGGGATTGTTCATCTAATTGGTTACGGATAGCAATTTCAAGATCAATGGTTCGGATATAACCAACCGGTATATCTCCATATTCCGTTTCAATGGATTTATCTTCGAAAAATTGTTCATGATCGTAAACCGGCATCTCAACACAATGATTTTGTCGTGCAATTTCAAGCACTTTCGCCGGTTTCATGTCTGTGGTAATTATTGGAAAATGGGATTGAGGAATAACCCAATCTTTAATGAGTTGCGAGGAAACATCGAAAACTCCGTTCGCCAAACGCCGTTGGGTATCGAACAAAATTCCGGTTTCCTGCCCTTCGTCCAGTACCCGAGCCAACTCTTGACGACCCAATGTCCATTGAAGTAATTGACGAGGTGTTCCAAGAAAATTAGTGAGAATAAGATTTATAATTTGTAACATCGCTGTTACCGGAAGAAAAAGCCAATCGCAGAAAACAAGAATCGGTGAAAATAATCGAAGCATACGATTGGGCGCACGCAATGAAAGATATTTCGGAAACATCTCACCATAAATAAACAACAACGGAGCAAGAATCAATGTTGATCCGATCTCGACAAAAATTCCGCGCGACTGAGGTATTAAACGGCTTACCAACAAAACAGTTGCCAAAGAAATCATATAATTGGCAACATTATTCCCAACCAAAACAGTGGCAACAAACATACTGGGATTCTCAATAAGCCGCAACATCCGTTTGGCAACCGAATCGTTTTCCATAACATCAAGACGAAGACGAAGTTTGGGAATACGATAAAACGCCGTCTCGGAACCACTAAACGTAGCACTAAGTATCAAAGCCAAAAAACCAAGAAAAACTGAAAACAAAATCATACAAAACTTCAATGTCGTAAAGTATAAAAGGTAACTGTCTATTTTATTAACCGCTCAAATACATTGTTTCAATAGTCCGTAAATGACGCTGATTTTCACAGATTGTCTCAAAAAAAATAACCTTTGAAAATCTGCGGACTCTGCGGATAAAAATAAACAGTTACACGATACTCACGTAATTCAATTCTGTCAAAAAAACGAATACCGAATCTCAATTTGCAAAGAGTATAACAAAATTTATATCCGGTTTACATGCGAAAATCAAGAGGTAGGCAACAATTGATGATGAGCAGGAAAGATTAATCAAAATCAAAATTTTGCCGGAGTTATTTTTTTATCGGAATAGGATGCTATACTATACGTTGTGTTTATCAAGAGTTGTTTGTCCCATTCCTAAACTTTTTTTAAGGAATTAACTAATTATGAAACGATTATTTTTGTTGTCGATGTTTCAATGTCTCTTTGTTTTCAACATGTTCCCTGTTTTCGCACAGGAAACCAATGTCCCCAATGTCAACGATTGGGAAAATCCGCAATTAACCGGAATTAACAATCTTCCGCCGCGTTCCAGTGCGGTTGTGCCGTTTTATAACGGTAACGAAAAAAATTGTGTTCTCCTCAACGGCGATTGGAAATTCCAACTCGTTCATAAACCGGCAGAACGAATTACCGATTTTGCGAAACAGGATTATGATGATTCCAAATGGCTTAATCTGCCGGTTCCGTCGAATTGGCAATTGCCGCGTTTTATCGGGCAACTCAAAGATTTTGCTCCGAAAAATCTCGGCGGAATTGTGGACGATTATCCGATTTATGTCAATATTCCTTATCCTTGGGAAAAACCTTGGAACCCGCCGAAATTACAAATCGCTTATAATCCCATCGGAATGTATCGGCGCGATTTTGAAATTCCGCAACATTATTCCGGTCAGAATATTATCTTGCATTTCGCCGGTGTTGAATCCCTGTTTTACGTCTGGGTCAACGGCGAAAAAGTCGGCATGGGAAAAGATTCACGAACTGCGGTTGAGTTCGATGTTACGAAATATGTTAAGCCGGGCAAGAATAAAATTGCAGTGGAAGTGTTCCGTTGGTCGGATGGTTCGTGGCTCGAATGTCAAGACTTCTGGCGGTTGTCCGGAATTTTCCGCGACGTGTTTTTGTACGCCTTGCCGCAAAAACATATCAGCGATGTGAAAGTGATCACAAAACTTGACGACAACTACAAAAATGGAACATTAAACGTTGAAGTATTACGAACACCGGAAACTCCGGTTGAAGTTGTCTTAAAAGAAAACGAAAATTCTATTCCGTTACGGTCAGATCGTTCTTTAGGAACAACCGGCAAGTTTACGGTGAACATTGAAAAACCAATACTCTGGACAGCCGAAACACCGAATCTGTACACATTGGAATTGACTTGCGGTCAACAGAAAATTTCGGTTCCGATTGGTTTTCGTACCGTTGAAATCAAAAACGCCCAACTGCTCGTGAACGGCAAACCCATTCTGCTCAAAGGTGTTAATCGTCATGAACATGATCCGGTTAACGGACATACGATGTCGGTTGAATCAATGATTAACGATATTAAAATTATGAAACAAAATAATGTCAATGCGGTTCGGACATCGCATTATCCGAATGATCCGCATTGGTATTCGCTTTGCGATCAATACGGGCTTTACGTGATTGATGAAGCGAATATTGAATCGCACGGCATGGGTTACGGCGATACGACATTGGCAAAACATCCGGCGTTTAAGGAAGCTCATCTTAATCGAACAATCCGCATGTATGAGCGTGACAAAAATTATACGTCGGTAATTATTTGGTCGCTTGGCAATGAAGCGGGAAACGGTGCGAATTTTGAAACAACTTACGATTGGCTCAAGGAACACGACCCGACACGACCTGTTCATTACGAACGCGCCAGTTGGGATCGCAATTCCGATTTTTGTTGCCCGATGTACATGAAGGTTTGGGATATGATTAAATACGTTGAAAATAATCCCCAAAAACCGTTAATTCAGTGCGAATATTCCCACGCAATGGGCAACTCAAACGGTGATCTTTTCAAATATTGGGATGCGATACGAAAATATCCGAACTTGCAAGGCGGTTTTATTTGGGATTGGGTTGATCAAGGTCTTCTGACGGATATTCCGGGACATTGGGTTCTTCCGGCGTCGTTAAAAACGTCTGTTTCCGGTACGATTATTGAAAAAGACGGCAAGAAGTTTCTGCAAGGTTATGCGACTGTTTCGGAACCGTCAACCATCAATGTCGGTAACAAAAAATTGAAACTTGAAGCGTTGGTATTTCCGATTGACGGTACAACCGGTCCGTTTATCGGCAAAGGTGATACGCAATTCGGATTGAAACAGGTGAATCAAAATTCAATTCAATTTTATGTACACAATAACGGCTGGACGGATATTACCGTTGATGTTCCGAAAAATTGGTACAATCATTGGCATACGATTACCGGAACATACGACGGTAAAGAAATTGTTTTTGCGGTTGACGGTCAGGTTTTGGGAAGAACTCCGTACACCGGAGGAATTGGTAACGCAATTGAACCGGTTGAAATCGGGCGAAACGCTCATCACAAAAACCGAATTGTTCATGCTTATATTGCTTCGGCAAAAATTGAACTCAATGATCAACCGGTTATTGATATTGATTTTTCCAAAGCGGTTCGGGAGGAAACGAAAAATCCAAGCGGTAAGTATTATGCATTCGGCGGTGATTTCGGACCTGTTGGGGTTCCGAGTGATCAGAATTTTTGTTGCAACGGTTTGGTGTCGCCTGACCGCAAACCGCATCCCGGATTGAACGAAGTGAAAAAGGAATACCAAAATATTTGGGTTCAACGCAACGGTAACGATTTTTCTATTTATAACGAAAACTTTTTTGTACCGCTTACTAATCTTGAAGGTATTGCGGAACTTGTTGCGGACGGCAAGGTGATTTCGCAGGAAGTGATTGCCGGTCTTGAAGAGATTAAACCGCAGGAAACAAAAATTGTTCGGATATTGACGAAACAGCCGGAATTAACAAACGAGGAATCCGGTACGGAATATTTTGTCAATATTCGGTTTATTCTGAAAGAAGATACGGCGTGGGCGAAAAAGGGACATGTTGTTGCATGGGAACAAATTCCGTTACCGGAATACAACAAAGCCGCACCGCGTACGAAAGTGATTTGGGATCAGCGTGCGGGTTTGGAGAAATTACAAAAAATACTTGGTACGCAGCCGCAACCCGATTTTTGGCGTGCTCCGACCGATAATGATCGCGGTAACAATTTATCGAATCGTCATGGTATTTGGCGTACTGAGCAAGAAACGCCAGCCGAAGTCAATGCTCAATTAACTTATGGAGTGACGGACAATGGAGTTGTTGTGATTTTTGATGTCAACAAACCGGCTGGTATGATTGATCCGCCGCGAATTGGTACACAATTGGTGTTGTCCGGCGAATACGATCAAGTTGAATATTATGGTCGTGGTTCTGACGAAAATTATTGGGACAGAAAAGAGGGTTCGGCTGTTGGGCGTTACAAGACAACAGTTGAGGAGATGTTTGTTGCCGACTACACGGAACCCGGTGAAAATGGGAACCGAACCGATGTTCGTTGGGTTTCTTTCCGTAACAAGGAAGGTAATGGTTTCCTATTCTGTTCGATGCCTAACGAGTCGGATATTAAGTTGCGGGGTCAGACGAAGGGCAAACTTGATGCGGGAACGATTGCATTTGGTGCGTTGCGGTATTCAAAAGAAGAGCTCGAAAGACATGACCATCCGTACAAAATGACGAAGAGCAAGGATATTTTTGTGAACATCGACTATGCTCAAATGGGAGTGGGTGGTGACGACAGTTGGGGAGCGCAGACGCACAACGAATTTCGGCTTAAGGAATCGAAATACACGTTGAAATACCGTGTTGTTCCGTTAACTCCCAACGATGACCCCGCAAAACTTGCACGTCAAACGTTCTGAATAAAGTAGTTAATTATTTAGTGGTAATTTTAGTAAAGACGCCGATTTCCATAAGGTTTGCGACGTTTCGCCGGAACGTCGCAAACGGTTGATTCGGTAATTCTGACCGATTTTGTGTATTGCTTAAAAACCTTTGGCAAAACATCGCCTACCATAATAAGATCACTGTTGAATAGATACGAATTTTTTGAAACGCCGAAAAAAAAGCGAACTCTCTGTTGACATTTCAGGTTATTTTGTGTAAAATTCGTTAATCTAAACCGTATTTACGTTCTATTTACCTGATTGTCATGGTAAACGAATAACGGTTATTTCAAAAAAAACTTATAAAATAAGGAACACAACAATGAAAAACTTTGTGGAAAACCTCTTAAATTTGGTGAAAAATATGATGCAAAATTTGGCGAAAATGCCAATGTTAAAATGGGTAAAGCAGGAAAAGCAGGGGGGGGGGCGCTATGTAGTGGAAAGTTAAGAACGGATAATAGAGCATGTTCACGTTCTAAACTCTTTTCTACAAACCTCTTACGACTCCTTCGTTCTTCACCGTTCGGCTTTACATTGGTCGAACTTCTTGTGGT
>JAITBS010000162.1 GCA_031283515.1 Planctomycetaceae bacterium | reverse complement strand
TTTCGATTTTCACCCCGACAGGGGTGTGATTTTCATAACCGCAGGTCATCGACCTGCGGACTCGTACAACTAACATTCCTCTGTCTGAAAGACAGAATTTTAATCATCGAAGGTGTGATTCTGATCGTTTAGTTTCGTCTTTCAGACGACGGTGAGGCGAGATGTTGACCGTAGGTCGCGCTTCGCTTGACCTACGGTTATGAAAATTCCACCCCTTCAGGGTGAAGAACCCAAAATAATATATTCATTGCACTGATATATTACATGTTATTTATTTTTATTGATTATACCGGATCATTTCCGAATTGGTATTATTACCGGCAATAAAAATGTAACCATTTTGATTAACGAAAGGTTGAAATATCAATAGTCATTTCACCGCCTGAATCGGAAACGGTTAATTCGAGCGGAGTATTTATTGGGTCGGAAAGGATTTTCGGTAGAATACGATGTTCGTCACGGTATTTTTCTTGTTTTTCCCAAGATGCCGGATCGTTATCATTGATCAATTCCGCAGGTACATCAATTCGTTCATTTAATGTAACGTGGTATGTTCCTATTGGCAACCCATTTCTTTCAAACGTACCGGCAATTGTTCTTGCATGGGCAATACCTGAAGTATTGGTAATTCCATTCAATGCCCAGCCGCTGTTTCCTTCTGATCGCTGAAACGTAACACCAATATTGGCAATTGGTTTATCTTGATCCGTTACTCGAACCGTGTAGGGAACCAACGATGGAAGTCCCGACGGTGGAGATTGAGTACAACCCGTAAACATGATCAAAAAAATCAGACAAAAAAAATATATTCGCATGTTAGGATAATATGGATTGGTGAATATGTTAATGTTGCATTTATAAGCAGGATTGTTGCGAGATTTTAACCATAACCGATAGACAAAAGCCTAACGGTTATGGTTTATTTGTTTTAATTGTTATTACGGAGCTGTTTTCGATTCTCCGCCGTCACGTGAACCCATTGCTCCCCAAATACCGAAAGGCGACTCACCCGTTGCAACTACATTGCCGGAAAACTTATCGCCGCTTCCAACATCAATAGTTTCCGAAACAAAACGTACGGAAGCATCCGCTAACGAAATTTGTACTCCGCCGGAATGATTACTTGTTGCAGAAACAACAAAACCGCCAAAATTATTTCTAGTACAAGAGGGACCATTAGGTGCAATAATTGTTTCAAAGCCGGTTTGAAAGGGAACACCATCATACAAAACTCCGTGGTAGGCACGAAGGTCACTCGATGCGATGGATGATATGTATTCCCCGCCGGAACCTCGTGTACCAAGACAAGTTGAACGGCTCAAAAGATAAGATGGACTGGCTGTTGTTGCAGAACCGCCGAAAACTCCTGAGTAGTTAAAGGCGATATCTGTTTTGATTTTTCGTTTTGGAGTATTAGGAGTATCAGGGAGATCACGTTCCGAATAAAAAATAGTATTACTGGTTCCGTCTGTAATTGTAGCAAAATTGTACCAAGTGAGATAACCGAAACAACCGCGATGATAAGCATCAGGACGGCTTGTACTGAGCCAATGATGTTGGGCATTGTCGCCTTCACACATTCTGTAATTGGTTCTTGTTACCCAATTGGCTTGTTTTGAGTTACCACTTGAAGAAGGGCATAAAAATGCTGGAATGACAGCAACCCGAACCGTGTCAAGTGTAGTAACACTGTCCGTCGAAGGATCTGACATAAACAGAGTTTTGAGTTCTTCAAAAGACGCAGTTAACTCGAGAAAGGGAAAGAGGCTTGGAAGTCCTGCTACTCGAGTACTTGCAGTTGAAGTTGGACACCAAGGTCTATTGTGATGTCCAGCCGGTAGTGCCAAATGAACATCATGGTAATTGTGAGTCGCAATTGCCAATTGTTTGAGTCGATTAGCACATTGCATTCGTCTTGCGGCTTCTCTTGCTGCCTGAACAGCCGGTAACAGTAACGCAATTAACACACCGATAATCGCAATCACTACAAGTAATTCGACTAACGTAAATCCGCGAAATAATCTAATTTTCATAACATTCTCCTTTAAAAAAGAGGTTACATATTTACAGATTACATAACAAATAATCTGCTTTTGCTAAAGTGGGAAAAAAACGCAACGCCGAGAAACGGCAACAGAATATCACTCTTAGACTTAGGAGCGACACGCACTAAAGTATTAGGTTCCTTCCCACCGACAAAAGTGGTACATTACATATTAAAATGTAACGCCGAATTACACCCATGAAGTTATACGCAACGCTCCCTTATCGGGAGCCACGCAACTCTATAACTTCACAGTAATTTTCTACCCGGAAAATCCGGTTGTCATGTAAAAAATTACAGTTCGCCTAAGCGACTTTAGTTTTGTTGACGTACTCGATTTTTTAACACCCGAAAAATAATTCGGGCAATTTATTTTTCAAAATATAATTTGATCTCCAATTGTCGAAATTAAAAAATTGAAATCATTATTTTGAAATGATACACGAAAACAGAAATTATGTCAAGCCTTTTGAAAAAAAAAAATTCCAATGACTAGGCGGAAATCACCTACCCAAAAGTTTGTAACAGTCTATTTTATTTTTTTGAGAATACGAACGATACAAAAAAACAAAATACACGAAAAGAGTCAAAACAAAAATTCTTCTGATATATTACAAAAAAAGAATCTGCGAAAATCTGCGGACGACTCGAACCAAATATTCGAAGCAATTAATAAATAGACAACAGTTACAACTTAATCTGAATCGGTTTCCGGTTTGAACGCCGTAAATGTCGGCTGGAAATGCGGAAAATAAACCATAAAATTAATAAAAAAAACAAAATAATAAAGGTATTGTTGCGAATAATTTGCATTACAGAAACCGGTTTGGGTTTTTCGGCAGATAAAGGTGTCCAACGTAAAGTTTTTGCCAAAATGGTTGGTGTTGTCAATTCTTCGCTGTCCGACGATAAAAAAAGACGGCGTTTATAGAAAAAACCCGTAACCGAAACGCGCTCGTTTAATCCGTCGCCCACCGGAATTTTTTCGGGAATTGTAAGCGAACAAACGGAAATCGGAATGTCCTTTTTATCGCGAACAAGAATCCAAGATTCGTAAAAACCGTTCGATTCCTTTTTCGACATTTTTTCCGACGAATTTTCCTTTTCCGGCAAATCTTCATCAAATGGCTTAGGTTCTTGGTGTTGCGGAATCCATTCGCACCGGACAAGACGACCGGTAATTCGTACCAATCGCCCACGATATTCCACCGGTTGACGGTTCAACTCGGTAAAACCAACCGCATCATAATCGGCTTTTTCAATTTCCGTTTCAGGATGTTCCCGAAGAATTTCAAAAAGATAATCCCATGCCGGTTTGTCTTCCGATCTTGCTAACGGCGTGTTATCAACAATCACTTCAAGCCGCTCACGTTCAACAAACAAAATTTCCCCGCCAAAAACATTGTAAACAACGCTTGACAAAATAACAAAAGAAAAAATAGAAACCAAAATTAAATAAACTGTTTTTCTCAAAATGTTTCCCCTGAATCTGTTCTTAATAAACCAATACAAAGTCCCACTTGCTTTCAACCGGATTAAACCCGCAATTTCACTCACAGAACCACAACACGTTTAAAACAATTGAATCGATTATAACACTAACCCCTTCCAATTAAAACGATTATAACAATAAAATGATTAGAAAATTTTAGTTGTCAACTTGACGTGCTATTTTATTGCGGTTATCATACTATTGTTAATTCGATTTGTTAAAGATTTCCGGCTTTTTCTACAATTCGGATTTTCCCGAAGATGAAAAAATTTATTTGACTTTTTTCACCAAATAGAAAAAATTATTAAAGTCGGAATGAAAATCGTGAACACTTTGTTTACGATTGCGTAAAAAATTAAATCGCTATCCTGACCCATTCAGAGAAAGAGAGTCCCCCCATGATGAATAAAATTTTTCATTCGGTTTGGTTGCCTACAGTAATATATTTTACTGTGTTAATTTTTATTACAACTACAATAGCGGTTCATGCCGCCGCTCCATGTTGTAGCGGTATTGTCTCAGGAAACAATCAAACGTACCGGCTGGAATATTCAACCGTTACAGAACCTGTCGAAGTAAATAGTTACAAAAAAGTTGTCGAAACTCAGTACGTCGAGGAAGAAATAACAACTTATCAAACCGTCTGGGAAACACAACAACGTGAACGCCGTTACACCGTCGCCCGAAGTGTTCCGGAAACTTCTATGAAAGAACGCCGTTATACGGTTAATCGTCCCGTCGAAGAAACCGAATACCGCGATACAAGTTATTATGTTACACGATTGATTCCTGAAACCGCTGAACGCGAAGAACGTTATCTTGTTTCAAAACAGGTTTACGAAACTCAAGAACGTGAAATTCTTGAAACACGGCGCGTTCCTGTACAAGAAACAACACTTCAGGAACGTACTTACACGGTTAATCGTCCCGTAACAAATTATGTAGAACAGACAATAGATCGCGGTAGTTATGTCGATTCGGTTCAGGTGAAACCGGGAAAAACTTATACACGACTCGCATGGCAACGCGCTCAATATTATGATCCTGATACCGGAACAACTCGTTGGCGGCTTCCGGGATTTTATTGGACGGAAATGGAAGGTCCGCAGCGTTATGAAGTCAATAAAGTTTATCAACCTAATTATGCAACACAAACAGTTCCGGTAACCAACTTGGTTCAGGAACAACGGACAGAGCAAGTTCCTGTTACACGAACTACCTTCCGCGAAGAACAGATTCTCCGAACAGAACAAGTTCAGGTTCCCAAAACAGTACAAGAAGAAGTCGTTCGTAAAACCCCAACCACAACCTACAAACAAGTTGTTGAAAAAGTTGAACAAAAAACCCCGGTAACTGTTCAACGGATGATTTCCGAAGAACGTGTTGAAAATATTCCTGTAACAACTTATAAAACAGTAACAGAGGAACATGTTGAACCTTATGAAGTTAAAGTTGCTAAAATTGTTCCCGTAACACGAATTGTTCGTAAACCGGTTACGTATGAAAAATGTGTTCCGTACACTTACACGATAGAACGAAAACGGACAGTCGTCAACCGGATTCCGATTGATTCTACTGTTGTTACAACTTCTTCACAAACCGCCGAACATCCCATTACCGCACCACCGGAAGAGAATGAGAATTCCCAAAATGATCCCGCAGGAAAAATACCAACCCTTAAACCCTGACAATTCAGTCCGATTTCCGACAATCTTAAATCTTCAGATTGTCGGAAATATTCAGATTGTTTTTTAGAAATCGTATCAAACCGCAAAAAACAAATTTTGACGCGTAATGAGTATGTTACGAAGTTTCAAAAAAGATTTTTTCTGAAAAAAGACCTTTATTTTTCAAGTTTTTCATCTATAATGTATAATTATATGACTTTAGAATTACCGGTTTCACTATTTTAACAGTGAAATTTAAACAATGTTTTGTATCGTGATGATTCATAACATGTTTGTTATCAATAGTTTAGCAATAATTCTTGTTTTCAGTGAATTATGAGGAACAATAGTGATCGGTATTTTGTTATATTTTTATATCTGATTTTATGTCCTGATTATGATCCATAATTAGGGTACGAGGCGGTTATCCTCGACAAATTCTCGATTTTATATTTAACAACGATGCTTAATTACGAAAACCCTTTGATTAGCCGTTACGCTTCGCGTTCGATGTCGCAACTTTGGGGTGCGCAACGTAAATTCAGTACATGGCGTCGTCTTTGGTTAGCGTTGGCGGAAGCGGAAGCGGAACTGGGACTTCCTATCACCCAACCGCAAATAGAAGAACTTCGTAGTCATCTTGATGACATTGATTTCGATAAAGCGGCGGAATATGAATCTCGGCTTCGCCATGATGTTATGGCTCACGTTCACACTTACGGCGATGTTTGTCCCAATGCCCGACCAATTATTCATCTCGGAGCAACAAGTTGTTTTGTTACAGATAATGCCGATGCGATTTTACTTCGTGAGGCACTCATTTTGATTCGCAATCGTTTGGCGGTTGTGATTGACCGGTTGGGGCGTTTTGCGTGGAAACACCGTGATTTACCGTGTTTATCATTTACTCATCTCCAGCCTGCTCAACCAACAACCGTAGGACGGCGAGCTTGTCTTTGGGCTTACGATTTGATTCTTGATCTTGCCGAAATCGAACACCGGATTCGTAACACTAAAACTCTCGGCAATAAAGGAACCACCGGTACACAAGCCAGTTTTTTGAAACTGTTCAACGGCAATCACGAAAAAGTCCGGCAGCTTGAACAACTATTTTGTGCCAAAATCGGTATGGAATCGTTCACGATTACCGGTCAGACTTATCCGCGAAAAATGGATTCGCAAATTCTTGACGTTTTGTCGGGAGTTGCACAAAGTGCCCATAAATTTGCTACGGATCTTCGTATTCTTGCTCATCGCAAGGAGATGGAAGAACCGTTTGAAACGGATCAGATTGGTTCTTCTGCGATGGCGTACAAACGGAATCCGATGCGAAGTGAACGGATTTGTTCGCTTGCCCGATTGGTGTTGAGTCTGCAAACGAGTCCGGCAATGACCGCCGCAACACAATGGATGGAACGAACTCTTGATGACAGTGCTAATCGTCGACTCGTTTTACCGCAAACATTTCTGGCAATTGATGCCGTATTAATTTTATATCAAAATATTGTTGAAGGCATGGTTGTTTATCCGAAAGTAATTGAAAAGAATTTGCGTTCGGAACTTCCTTTTATGGCAACAGAAAATATTTTGATGGCGGCGGTGGAACGCGGCGGTGATCGGCAGGATTTACATGAACGGATTCGCCGACATGCTCAAGAAGCGGCAAGAGTTGTCAAAATGGAAGGCGGCGAAAATGATTTGTTGAACCGGCTCAGGAACGATTCGGCGTTTGAAGGTATCAATGTTGAAGCAGAATTGGAGTCATCAATATTTATAGGACGTTCACCGGAACAAGTTGACGAATTAATCAATGAACAGATCGAACCAATTCGCCGACGTTATGAAGACATCTTAACTGTTGTCGATGCGGAAATCCGTGTCTGAAAGAAACAACAATAACAAAAAACAGCGGTTATTGCCCATGTTACAACATAATACGGCAATACCGCATAAAGTAAAAAAATAAAATAAACGTTAATTACAAAAGAAATTTTCAGGTTGGTTTATACTTCTATATTTTGAAAGTTTTCCATGTACCAGAAAATAAAATCAAATCGGTTCTCCAATAATCAATTACGCCGAAAAATTTTGAGTTTCGAAATTTTGGAAAATCGTGAACTCCTTTCGGCAAATACGATTGTTCAAGGTATTCAAAATATTCAGGATGATGTTCAGGATGAAATCCCGTTTGTTTTGGAATCCGCCGAAGCAAATGTTTCCGCAACGGTTTCCAGCGGTGTTTTGACAATCGAAGGAACAAACAATGATGATTGGGTTCAGGTTTACCAAAACGGCGGCAATATTGAAGTTTATGTTTCCGCTTCATCTGGAACTTCTTTTACGCAACTCGGTTCAACATTTAGTAATGTTACTTCGATAGTTTTTAACGGTTATAACGGCGACGATACGTTTAAGGCGTTGTACAACAATGTTTACGTTACGGTTGATTGTACGATTAACGGCGGTGATGGTAATGACGATTTGATGGGCGGTGACGGTAATGACGATTTGATGGGCGGTAACGGTAATAATACTTTGAACGGCGGTAACGGTAACAATTTAATTATCGGCGGAACAGGAACAAATGTTTTTCATAACACCGGAACCGGTAGTTCGGCGTTTCTTTGGCAAAGTAAAACAAACGGCGATAGTTGGGCAAGCGGAAGTTCTATAACGTCAGTCAATTCCGGTAAAGACGATGCCAATCTTGTTTTTACTGATGCATCAACAATTAATGGTTTCACTTATCTGTCCTGGACTGATTCGGATATTCTCAAAGTTGTTGATACAATTCGGTACACTTATAACCTTTTGGGGAATTATCGGTATTTTTGTACTTCTTCTAATATTGCGACAAAAATGTTGAAGGTTCCCGACGGTGGAGTGGGAAGTAGCGGTGCACTCAAATTTACGGGAATGAACGTTAACTCTGGTGAGGCGATTATTCTGGATACCACATGGATGGACAAGGCAGAACTCGTGATTCATGAATTTGGGCACAATTGGCATCATTCGCCCTATTATCAGCAATTAGCCGCGATTTCATGGAACGGTAATTCCAAAAAATCCGGTACGCTGGCGGGTGATTTTGCCAGAGATTATGGAGCAACAAATCCTTTGGAAGACTGGACGACTACATTGGAAGTAGTTTTGGCAGGTACGTTTGCCTCTTCAACCGTAACAGATAAATGGTTTCAAAAAGATGCTGTCGTCAGGAATTTTCTCAACAGTATTGGTGAAGTTAAAATCTGGGGAAGTTCCGAGATTTTTGTTACATCAGCATCAGAACCCGCTCGATTTCAAAACGGTGTTATAACACTTCCCCAAGCCGTCTTCTACGCCGGAGCAAACTCCACAATAAAATTCGCTGATTCCCAAAAAAATCAAACCGTTTTCACTGGTAACAAACAGTTACTTGTTCAAAAAAAACTTGTTATCGACGGAACGGAACAAAATATCACAATTAACGCCGGTTCAAATGGTTTTTTGATCGAACGTGTCGGCAATTTAACGTTTCAAAATTTAACATTAACCGGAGGAACAGGAACAAGAGTTGGTCTCATTCATGGAAAGTTGTCTTTGATCAATGTTATCGTTACTGGAAATATTACCAACGAATCAATCTTTAATGTCCAATCCGCCGGTTCTATGCTGGTGATGAATTCAACAATTGCCGGAAACAATATTTCTACTAATAATGGGATCATTCTCACACATGGAACAGTGGAAATAACAAACTCCCTGATTATCGGAAATCAGGGGTATCCGCTAAATGTACAGAAAAGTGCCAAAGCAACGATCAATAATTCAGATATTGTCGGCAATACCGGTGTCATGGCGGTTTGGTCTGATTTAACGATCAATAATTCAATCATCGCCTTCAATAATTCTAACGGTGACAGTTTTTCCCTGCAAACCGGCGGCAAGGTTAAAATTAACGCTTCATTAATTCAGTATTTGGCTTCGACAACAAATATTACAATTAGTTCTGATTCCAAATATTCAGCCAATGCAGCAAACAAAATTGATCCGGAATTTGTAACTTATACTGCCGCTGCATGGTCAGCGGAACTTTGGAAAACATGGGATTTACATCTTATTGAAAATAAATCTCCGGCATTGGGAACGGGTAAAATCGCACTGGTTCCGACGGGTGTTACGAGAGATAAAGAAGGAAACCCGCGGCATAATCGCGGAGCGGTGGATATGGGGGCGTATCAACATTCTTACGTGGTGGGCGATTTACCTTCCGATTTTGGTTCAACCATTTCCACCTCCGGTATTACAACAAACGCCGTAACAATTACGTGGACAAAACCGGACAAGAAATATTCCGTTACGGGAAATAAATATACGGTTTGGCTGAAAATCAACAATACATGGACGGAAATTGAAACGGCTGCCAAAACAACCGTAACAATAACTGGTCTCGATGCCGGAATTGATTACGACTACATGATTACCGCAACAATAAATAATATCCCCGAAGTTGTTCTCGTTTCCGGTAAATTCAAAACCCTTCCGGCGAATGACGGTGCCGATATTGCTGTTGGTGCAGTTACAGACGTTAAAACAACAGTTGCGTCGAAAACTCAAATTGGAACAAGTAAAGCCGATGCCGTTAAAATTACCTGGAAAGCTCCGGCGAATTATACCGGCGGATATGTTGTTTCAATTTTTAAGGTTGATTCGGGAACCAATACTCCTCAAGCCGGAACATCAATTGAAATCATTGTCAAACCGGGTGCAAAACTCGAAACGTTTATTCCTCATTCCCAATTGACATCGGCAACCCGTTATCAAGTTGTTGTTCGAGCGAACAATACGTATGCGGTAGAGTCAACTCCGACCTATTTTAATTTCGGTAACACCAAAGACCCTGAACCGCTTCCGATTACCGGAAGTTCCGGAGCTTCGGCAACCGCTAAAATTGTGTCACCGACAAAATCAAACAACTCTGTTGTTACGGAAATTTCCGCCGAAGTTTTTTGGAAAGATTCCGTAACTTCAGGAATACCGTTGCAATATAAAATTCTGGTTTATGATGCGAATAAGGCGTTAATTGATTATGCTTACGTTGCAGCCGGAACGCAGGAATATGCCATTACGGCAACACTGACACCGAAAAGCAAATACACCGTTGAGATTTATGCAGTTGCCGCAGCCGGAAAAAGCAACGAAAAATTGTCTTCCAAACTGAGCATTTCTGTGACAACAAATGATTATCCTGCCTCAACTGTCAAAGTAGATACTAAACAAATTACGATTGTTTCGGCTAAGGGGTTGACAATTACCGAACCGAAAAAAGTTCCGGCGGGTACGGTTTTAAACCATTATGTTGAATACACTGATGTTGTGGATGCCAAAGGCAAACCGGATTGGAACGCCGCTATTGTTGAACAAATCACCGATAAAACAAAACCGTTTGATCTTGCGGCACAATTAAATCCGAACACGCAATATTTTGTACGAATTATTACAATCAATACGTCCGCACTTGCAACAGCAACACAAGTTGTGTACGGAAAAGAAACAAAATTTAAAACCGCAACAATTCCATTAGCGACCTTAACCAAATCCGGTTTTGCGCTTGCCGCGAATTACGATTACGGTATTAAATTGGGAATTCAATCGCCGGCTCACAATGATACAAAAAAAATGTTACCGACGATTTTGCAAACTTCGTTTCAATATCAATTATTTGTTGCCGGTGACAAGGCGAAAGTTGATAAGGCAACAGGAATTCTTAGCGGTGCGATAGATTTGGGAACGATTACGTTTACTTTGGTCAGTGATCCGCGAAAACCGTTTTATGTATCAGATATTGTTTCATTATCGAAGATTGTTTCTGCTTTTAGCGATTTAACGCAACTGAAATCAATACAGTTTCAATTAGTGGTTACTTATACCAATACCAATTTAGGCGGTGATTTTGCAATACTTCCGACAAAGCCGTTAAAATTTTCCCTGCCGAAATGGTCATAAATTAGTTATTTTTGAATCTTTAAAATTTTTTGTAATTCCTATACTGTAACAATGAATAATCTGCCAATACCATCAAAGAACCAAAAAACAGTTTTAGAAATTTTGCTCCTTATTTTTTGCGGATCAATTATTTTTCTTCCGAGATTACATGAACTTCCTTATAAAGGCGAAGAACCGCGGCGTGTTATTTGTGCGCAGGAATTGCTTCTTTCAGGCAATTTATTTGTTCCAACAATTCAGAGTGAATTATTCCTTTCACGCCCTCCGTTTCAAAATTGGATTATTGCTTTAACAGGAAAAATGTTGGGAAATTTTGGACATCTTGCCGGTCGATTACCAAGTTTTCTTTCTGTTATTGCAACAACATTATTGATCTACTTTTATTGTCGGACATTTTTTCATGGAATTGTTCCTATTTTAGCAGGTCTTTTATTTCTCAGTACATTTCATATTCTCAAATACGGCGGTATAGCGGAAACAGAAATGCTTTTTACATTTTTACTTGCCGGTTCCTATTTCATTTGGCACATTGCTGAATACAAAGGTTATCCGAATACACTTAAATGGATAATTGTTTATCTTTTTCTGGCATGTGCAACATTAACGAAAGGTTTTACACAAGCACCGCTTTATTTTTATGCAATTATCGGTTTGTCTTTGTTTCTCAATAAACGTCTTTCCAACTTGTTTACATGGGGACATGTTATTGGTCTTACAATTTATCTTGGACTTTTCGGAATATGGCAGATCGGTTTCAGTTATTACACCACTTGGGAAGCAACACAAACGATGTGTCTCGGCGATGTTGCCATGCGCTTTGAACAAAAGGGAATCGCAACCTATTTGGAACACTGGAGCATTTATCCGTTAGAACAATTTGCTGTTCTGCTTCCTTGGTCGATTTTTCTCCTTGCATTTTTGAGTTCTGATTTTCGCAACAGATTAAAGCCGTTTCCGGCTCCAGTAACATTTTGTCTTGGTGCCATTGCGATAACATTCATTTCCGTTTGGTTGCCGGTAGGAGCCAAGACCCGATATTATATGCCAATGATTCCCTGTTTCGTTATTCTGTCTGCGGTTGTTATTGAACAATGCCGGCATTATATGAGAGAAACTGTGAAAAAAAGGGATTCTTGGGTCAAACTTTGGACTTTTTTTCAAAAAACTTTCATAATAACCGTTTATTTCCTTGCTCCGGTTTGTTGTATTTGGGCACTATTTGCGACTTTTATTTTAAATGTTAGTCTAGGCGATGGGGGGGGTGGGGTACACAATATAGTCAAGATGTCATATTCAGTGTTCCCCATCCATCCGATTACTTCAATCATTTTTTTAATTGCTAGTATTCCATTTTTTGTCGTTACCACCTGGATAAACCGAAAAAAAAATCAAAACGGATTCGTAGTTAATATTGTCATTTTTGTTTTATTTACCGCAATAATATATAATTTGCTTTTCATTGATATTCTTAAAACGAAGTACGAAGATGTTGGTAGTCATGTTGCCGACTTATTCGAAAAAATTCCAGTCAATACTGAATTTTGTAGTGTCGGTCACGCAGCTTTTCCATTTATTTACTACTATATGTTCCACACAGAAAGAATATTACCCATTACAGAATCACCCACAAAACTCTCGACGGGTCAATATTTTTGTATTTCTGAAAGTGAGTATCTTCAATGGAATCCCGAAAATGTGGAAATCATTAAGAAATTTAATACCAACCGATTCAAATCAGAATATTCTAAAGAAAAGAATAATCAAACGATTATCGGCAAAGTGATTGTTCCAGACAGTTTATGACATAACTGTCTATTTATTTTTCCATTTTTGTATAAAATAATGAATGAACATCAAATAGTTATAGCAATGAGTATAATATCGCAACGATTAGTTGTCCGATGGGTGTTGAGAGTTCAATAATCTTTCGATAAAAATATTGACACAATAAAATAGACAATTACACAGTAACACTTACAAAACGTAACATTAAACAATGACTGATCATATTCATTCACATAGTATTGCCGATCTTGACGAAGTTCAACTTGATTTGGGACGTCGTGAGCGGTGTGGTTTTCCCGAAGTGATTTACGGAGAAGGAAAAACCAAAGAAACTATTTTAAAGATTTTTCGTTCGCTTAAAGAACACGGACTTGACGGGTTTGCCACACGAATTGATGCGGAGAAAGGACAATTTCTTGAACAGGAATTATCAATAACCGGCAGTTTATATCGGTATAATTCTGTTGCGCGAACTTTTTGGCTTTTATCCTCTTCGGAGCGGTCATTGACATTTTGTGGTAAAATTGCGGTTATTTCGGCGGGAACAAGTGATGCGCCGGTTGCGGAAGAAGCCCGTGAAACTGCTTTATGGACAGGTGCGGAGGTTGTGTTTATTCAAGACGTTGGAGTTGCCGGACCTCATCGGTTACAAGCGAAATTGCCGGAATTTCAAGATGCGGATGCAATTGTTGTGGTTGCCGGAATGGAAGGAGCATTACCAAGTGTTGTGGGTGGTTTTGTTTCATGTCCGGTAATTGCTGTACCAACAAGTGTTGGTTACGGTGCAAGTTTCGGCGGTTTAGCCGCATTACTTGGAATGTTAAACAGTTGTGCGTCTAATGTTACAGTTGTTAATATTGATGCCGGTTTCAAAGCCGGTTATGTTGCCGGACTGATCGCAAAAAGAAGAACAAAAAATAGGACTTAATTTTTTAGTGTTCATAGGTTGGTTGTTAATTTATACTTTTTGTATTCATTATTTTAATGTTGTAACAATTTATATTAAACAATTCCAATGGTGGTAACAAATTCCAATGGAGCAACGATTGGTTTTGTAATTGTGTTGTACACAGTTGTTTTTTAATTTTCAATCGTTTTCATTTAATTGTTGTTCAGGGACAATGAAACATCAAATACTGTTGGTAATTCTTTTATTTATTGTTTTTTTTATTGGTTTTCTAAGCGGTTCACTTTGGCAGGTGTTGCTTCAAAACAAGTTACAAATTATTCCTCAACCGCCGGTTACACCGGTTGCGTTGCCAACGAATATGTCTGTTACAAAAAACGATAACATCAAAGAGGAGATAAAAGATTTCGACACAGTAACACCGCAAAAATTGACCGAAGAAGAGCAAGTCACGCAAGCCTTAACCGATCCTGATTTTAAACGGGTACACGATTTTCTGATCCGTGAATCTCCGATACAAATGAATCTGGAAAATAAAGACAAATAAGAACAAAAGTAATCTATCAGTGGAATATTCGTCAATTTGTTTTACCAATGGACTCCAAAGGTAGCCAACGTTTCGCCGAAACGTTGGTCGGCGTACTCGCCGACTTGCCCCTGTTGACGGACGGAAATGAAAAAAACAACCGCATACAACACAAGAACAAAACACAACCTATGGTTATGGATCTATTACCGTAACCACGTAAATTGGCGGACATGTTTGTTGTCGGAACGTGTTTTATCAATGGTGTGAAGAGTTAATTCAATACCGTTACCGGAAAGAACGGCATCTGTCCAACCGAGCGGTTGTTTTCCTTGCTGAAATTCCCAACCGAGTGCCGGAAGATTGATCAGATGAACATTATCACGTATAGATTGCTGATACACGTGGGTGTGACCATAAATATACGCTTTCACTTGTTTTCGTGGCTTGACAACATACCAGAAATGTTGATTATCGACAAGGTCTTCCGGATTATGGTGTGCAAACAACAAAGCAGGTTTTTCCTTTCGGGCATCAAGTTCTTTCGCAAGCCAGTCTCGCTGAGAACGCCCAAAATAACCACTTCCTTTTTCGGCTTCAAAAAGAGAATCCATAATAAACAGGTTACAATTCGAAGTTTCTAATATTGAAACATTTTCATCGGAAACAAGCGGTATTTCTTTTTGAAACTCTGAAAATACTCCGTAAAAATTATTTAGATTATCGTGATTTCCTAATGATATATGAATAGGAATTTCCATTTCCAGATAAGGAGTTACAAGAGTTTTGAGATTTTTGTAATCTTCAGGTTGTCCCTGAAGAAATGCGAAATCGCCGGTTACAATAATACCTTGCGGTTTATCTGTAAGTTGAAGTACTTCATCACGTACCTGACAAAAATGATTGTGGGGATTATATTTGTGAAGCACTTTTTTCGGGTCGCCCGAAACGTGAG
>JAITBS010000130.1 GCA_031283515.1 Planctomycetaceae bacterium | reverse complement strand
CCGTGCGGTTGGAAGTGCCATTTTCTGTCACAATCTCGTTGTGATGACCGCAACTCCAAAAAAAGTAAAACAAGAATAAGCAATTCGTAACTTTTCGTGTCAAAAACGTGTCCGCTGCGATGAAAGTACGTACCACCCCTAAAAAATGCCCCCAAAAAAATATCTTTAACTAAAATTCTATTATGTAACACCAAAAATTCCTGCTCAAATTATCGAAACTATATCTCGATCTTAACTTTTGACACCTTTTTCAACAGGAACAAAATAATAATTCACGTCAATAAACAAGATAAAAATTTAAGAGGCAGATGATATTTCAGCGAAATATTGGCTAGCGTTGTGTTGTTTCTGTGAACGAATAGGATGTTTTTGTGTTATTGAAGGCGGGATTATTGTTCGGTAATGATGGTGCCGGATTTTCATCGGCAATAAGCGCAACAGCAAACCAACCCTTTTCAAGACGGCAATGACCTGTTGTCAAACTGGAAAAACGTGAATCATCTTTCAGAAATTTCGGATTCAACGAAAAAGGACGGTTAGGCGGAAAAATCGTTGTAAACGCAGTACGCAACACAAGTTGACCACGCGAAACATTGATAAGATTGATAACCGAATCACGCTTCAAAACAAGTTCATTCTCACTTGTTACAACCGGACGATAACGTACAATTACTTTGAAATTACGATAAGTTTGACGTTGAATCTTGAGAGAATCCAACGTAATCGAAATCTCAATACGTCCGTCAATAAAACGTACAATAATTGGATTGTATTTCGCAAACGCAATCTGAACATCATCATGTTCCCCAGATTCCGCAAATTGCGGACGATTAAATTTTTCGGCAACCTCACGGCGAATTTCACCAACCGCCGCAGCCTTACCGTCAAAATTCAACTTGCCAACCAACATGTTAATAACCGATTCATGAACTTTCAAATCAGCAAAAGAACCAACCGGTGTTTCCGGAGCCGGAGTGTTGCCGCTCAGAAAATCCTGACCCCGAACCGCCCACGAAGTTAACAGCCAATCTTTTTCCGTTCTCGCATCTTTCTTTTCAAGGAATAAGTCAAAACGTTGCGAAAGCTCTTCCACCAAATCACGGTATTTTTCGTTAAATTTTTGGAACCGATCATCCGCTTCACGATTAACCCGTTCCCGTACTTGCCGAGTGATTTTTTGTTGAGTTTCCGATTGGGCGTCGGTCTGGCGTAATTCGTATTGGTTCCGAACCGCATTGCGAACCAAAGCGGAAAGCAATGGAATCCGATCAAAGTCCGTTTGGAAATTCAATAGTTCCAACCGGTTTTTGCGAACCTGCACACGGCACGGCGCAAGAATAAAACCTTCTTCTGTCAGTTCAATTTGTTTTTGCGCTTCATATTCGGCTTGTCCGCCGGTGAGAAGAGTTGTAATTGCGGCATTGGCTCGCGACGTGGTCTTCACCGTTCCCGAAACATCCAACGAAAGAAGAAGACGATCTTCCGCCGGAATAAAACTCATTTCTATATCCGTGTCCGTACGCCGCCGACCAAAAACCGGTTGTTGCTGAATCACATCACGGAATATCGCCACTTCCGGTTGAGAAGGCGGAAGCAAATGGTTGATCAAGACTTTTGAAATATAAACCTTCACATTCGGACCGCCATACAACTCACTCGTCAAAACACCAAGTTGCCGTAATGCCGGAGTTCGTGAAAAGGACAAACGTGTTGCCAAACGGAAGAGTGTTTCCATATCACTCATTCCGCCTGTTTCTTCGAACCGCTCCATCACCCGAACTAAACTCATCGGCATTACCGTATCCGCCGACCAGTTCGCTAACTCTTCCCGCCATGCCATAATAACCGGAACATGCAAATAACGGCGTTGATTCTCCGTCAGTTTCGGATCGCTCAGCCGGAACAATACAACATTGGCTCGATCACAAAACGAAATAAGCATCGGAACCGGAATCGTTGAAACAAGTGTTGAAACCCGACGATTCGGTTGATAGAACATCTTTTGGCAGGCTTCCAAATCCGCAAGAAAAGATCGTGTGTCCAAATAATCACACCAAAGTAACCCAATATCTTCATCATTGTCCCCAACAGATTTTTTGCTAAGAAAATAATTTTCAACAGCAAGTGTCCGCTCCTTCAACCGCAGAACATCATCACTTTTTTTCCCAAAATATTGGGAAATAGGAAATGAAGGTGTGATTTCGGCTTGAACCGCCATTCCCCAGAGAATAACTCGACGCTCCAATCCCAATAAAAGCTCTTCAATCGCCACATCCGTCGGAATCAATTCCTGCGACTCCGCCAAGGATAATTCTTCTTGCGGTAATTCCGTTTGCGGTAATTGTGTTTGCGTTGTTTTCGTTTTTAAATTCTTTCGCAGTGTTTCCAGCTCAACAATGAACTTCTCCAATTGTTTCAAATGAGACCAAGCCTCCACCGGTTTGCTCTGGTTCATGTAAAAGATGACCGCTTCCAAATGGAGCAAGGTTGCTTTAGCCCACTGGGAAAGTTCCAACATCTCAGGATCACACAATTGAGCAAGAGAACGAATGTCTTCCGCAAAATGAACCGGATAAAAATCACATTTTACCGTTTCAAAAAAGGAAACTCCCGTCGAAGCCATTCCGGGCATCTCTTGTGTGGACGGCGTGTATTTGACGGAAGACGGCGTGTTGACCGTTTGTTGCGGCAAAACACGCTCCGTACGCTCTTGGGAAAAAAGACGCTCCGAATAAAATAAAAAAAACAATAACAACAAAACGGTCTTCATAACCATTTGTTGACGTTTTTTCTTCTGTTTCATGTGTAGATTCAAGTTCACACCATACTCCGTTTTCTGTGTCTAATCGTCCTTGATTGATTACGGTGTTATTATGACTCAACTTATTATTCAACAAAGAACCCCAAAATAACAATTCCATTTTTCGGCGATTCTGTCGAAAGAATTAAGAAATTCGTAATATTTCAGCGGAATCATTATTTTCCCTCTTAACCCCGCAAAGGCAGCATTTTCCTGACCGTAGGTCAAACGCAACGCAACCTACGGATCGGAAACTCTCTAAAATTAGGCTCTAATGATCAGCAATCCAAGTCAGATTGCCGGCAATCCAAGTCAGATTGCTAGCAATCCAAGTCAGATTGCTAGCAATCCAAGTCAGATTGCTAGCAATCCAAGTCAGATTGCCGGCAATCCAAGTCAG
>JAITBS010000128.1 GCA_031283515.1 Planctomycetaceae bacterium | reverse complement strand
ATTCTTTTCCCGATCCTCCTGACACAATACCGGTACAGTAATCAAAAAAAGAGAAAGAACAAAAATAAAAATAGTACAAAGATGTTTCATTGTCATGTTCCTTATTTTACAATGTTTCTTTGAAATAACCGTCATTCGTTTACCAGTACAACCTGATAAATAAAACGTAATACGGTTGAAACGAAGAGAGTTAATACACAAAACAATATCGGATGTCAACAGGGGCTTTTTCTCTTTTTTTGAATTTTCAAGATTTTTTTTGTTTAAAGACGATTCTATTTAAGAAACTTTTCAAAAGAGTCCGCGAAAATCTGCGTAATTCGCGTCTTGACGAAAATTACTCCGAATCATTACGAATTTTTTATTATTTCGCAAAATTGATATTTTTTTGCGCAAAATTGACTTGATTTAGGAAAAAAAACAATCATATTAGAACAAGTTTTATACTTTTGATTCGTTTTCAAAGTATTTTGATCAAGTAATCAATTAATCAAGTTAATCAATTTAATTGTGAGGACAAAATGATGAAACGTTTATGTTTGCAGTTTGTGTTTTTAATGTTTGTGTTTCCGGTGTTTGTATTTTTGTGTGAGCCTATTGTGTTGGCGCAAACGGTTGACCATCATTGGTCGCCCACTTTTAAAATCGACGCTTCGCAACACGGTGAGGAAATATCACCGTTCATTTATGGACAATTTATCGAACATCTCGGTCGTTGTATTAACGGCGGCGGTATTTGGGCGGAAATGCTCGAAGACCGGAAATTCTTTCTCCCTGTCGGTGATAAGGAATCCCCTTGGAAAGCAATTTACGATTGCAATCTCCGCATGACTGAACAACAACCCTTTGTCGGAAAACATTCGCCACAATCATTCACCACAGAAAATGAAGAACCCCGTTGGCTCGGTGTTTGGCAAAACGGTTTGGCTGTACGAAAAGGGAAAAAGTATATTGGTTACGCTTGGATCAAACCTTCCGAAGAAATTCAGCGAATCGAAGTACATTTTCATTGGAGCGACAAAAAAGAAGATCACAACGCCTTCAAAATGCCGGTCAATGCCGGCGATTTCTATAAAATCGAATTTGTTTACGAACCAACCGGTAATTTCGATAACGTTATGCTTGAAATTGCCGCATTTGGTAAAGGAACATTTACAGTGGGGTGTGTCAGTCTGATGCCGAATGACAACGTGAACGGTTTTCGTACGGATACGTTGGAATTATTGAAACGGCTTGATTCTCCGGTTTATCGTTGGCCCGGCGGGAATTTTGTGAGCGGATACGATTGGAAAGATGGTATCGGTGATCGTGATAAACGTCCGCCGCGAAAAAATCCGGCATGGAAAGGTGTTGAACCGAATGATTTTGGTGTTAATGAATTTCTTGCCTTCTGCAAAATTCTCAAAACACAACCGTATATCGCCGTCAATACCGGTAACGGTAACGTCGAAAATGCAGTACAAGAACTCGAATATGTCAACGGTAACCCGCAAACACCAATGGGTAAACTCCGCACAGAACACGGATTTCCCGAACCTTACGGCGTAACATGGTGGGGTATCGGTAACGAAATGTACGGAAATTGGCAAATCGGTCATATTTCCGTTGAAAAATATGTTGAAAAACATAACGCTTTTGTTGATGCGTTTCGGGCGAAAGACCAGAAAGTTAAGGTGATTGGTGTTGGTCATGTTGGAAAATGGGACGAAGCGTTTTTGCCAGGAACCGCCAAACATCTCGATCTCATCAGTGAACACTTTTACGTCGGTGAGAAGCCAAATAACGTAACAGAACACGTGCGGCAAGTTCCCAATTCCATAAAACATATTGCTGACACTCACCGGAAATATCGAAAAGAATTGCCTAATTTTAAGGATGTTCTTGTTCCGATTGCACTCGATGAATGGAATTATTGGTACGGTAAACACTTGTTCGGTGAACTTGGAACACGGTATTTTGTGAAGGACGGACTGGGAATTGCGGCTGGACTTCATGAATTTGCCAGACAATCGGAGATGTATTTCATGGCAAATTACGCACAAACCGTCAACGTTATTGGTTGTATCAAAACAAGTAAAACCGCCGCCAAAATGGAAACAACCGGATTGGTTCTGGAACTTTATCGTAAACATTTTGGTAACATACCGCTCAAAACAGAAATAGAACAAAGTTTATCAAACGAAAATCCTGTTGATGTTCAAGCGGCGTTGTCCGGTGATACGCTTACTGTTGGAATTGTCAATTCGTTGGAACGTGATGTTACAATAAAACTGGATATTCAGAAATTTGATGTTTCCGGTAAAAAATTAACCCGATTTGAAATAATCGATCCGGAAAATAATCCAAACGGTTTCAATGATCCCGATCAACCATACCGAATCGAAATTAAAGAAACCAACGATAACACATTCACGAATCCTACGATTGTCAAACCATATAGTGTAACGTTATTAAAATTCAATTGAACCGAGTGCCAATTTAACACAACCTATTTTGTAACTGCCTGTTTTTATTAACAGAGTCCGCAGATGACACTGATTTTGCGCAGATTATTTTTGAAAATACGCGACAAATAAAATAGACAGTTACAAAATTTCAACTTGAAAGGATGATGAATGATGAAAAATTTACTAATTATTATTTTGTTTTTTGTTACAATCGGAATTGTTGCGGCGGCACAGGAATTACAGCAGGAAACTTCAACAGCCGCATTGACAATTCAAGTCAATCAACCGGAGATCAAAGTGAGTTCGTCGTTGTACGGTATTTTCTTTGAAGAAATCAATCATGCCGGAGACGGCGGTCTTTACCCGGAGTTGATTCGGAATCGGTCTTTTGAATTTAAGGCGGAACCGGAATTTTGGACAATTACCGCTCAATCCGCTCAATCGGGAACCATTAAGATTGAAAAAAATAGTACAGGAAGTCAATATAATTCCAATGTGTTACAAGTTCATGTTTTGGAATCGAAAAGCGGTTTTGCTGTCGTCAATGAAGGATATTGGGGAATACCTGTTACGAAAGATGAAGAATATCATCTGACAGTCAAAAGTAAAGCCGAAAACGATTTTAACGGTTCGCTGGATTTTGTTATTCAGAGTTCGGACGGGAAAAGTAAACGGGCTTCGGTAACATTGGAAAATCTAGCGAAAGATTGGAAAATGTACGAATTTAATTTTCGTGCCGAAACAGATGATCCGAATGCACGGCTGGCAATTGTTCCGTCATCAACAGGAACTTTCCAACTCGATTATGTTTCGCTCAAACCGGTTAAAACGTACAAAAATCATGGTTTACGGATTGATTTAATGGAAAAACTCGCAGCACTTAAACCGGCGTTTGTCCGTTTCCCGGGCGGCTGTTGGGTTGAGGGGAACACGATGAACGAAGCGTCGCGTTGGAAACGAACCATCGGACAGGAAATCGATCGTTGGACACAACCGAATTTGTGGGGTTATCATTCTACAAACGGTCTCGGTTATCATGAGTATCTTCAAATGTGTGAAGACTTGAATGCCGATGCCATGTTTGTCATTAATTGCGGTATGTCGCACAAGGACAATGTACCGATGGATAAAATGGACGAATATGTTCAGGATGCGCTTGATGCCATTGAATACGCCAATGGTGCGGCAGATTCAACATGGGGCAAAATTCGTGCGGAAAATGGACACCCAAAACCATTTTCGCTCAAATATATTGAAATCGGAAACGAAAACGGCGGTCCCGTCTATTGGGAACGATACGATTATTTTTACACAAAAATCCGCGAAAAATATAAGGATATTCAAATCATTGCCAATCAATGGCGCGGTAATGTAACAAATAAAAATCCGGTCGAAATTTTTGACGAACATTATTACAACAATCCAACGTTTTTTATTCGGACATCTAATCGTTACGACAAATATGAACGTTCCGGTAGCAAGATTTATGTCGGTGAATATGCGGTAACACAAGGTTGCGGAAAAGGCAATCTTGATGGAGCTATTGGTGAAGCGGCATTTATGACCGGCATGGAGAAAAATTCTGATGTCGTTATTTTGTCTTCTTACGCACCGCTTTTTGTTAATGTCCGTGATCGAAGATGGAATCCTGACTTGATCGTTTTTGACGGAACACGTTCTTACGGTATTCCTTCTTATTATGTACAACAATTGTTTAGTCTCCATCGTTCCGATGTTATTGTTCCCAATTCTATTGTCTCGTACAAAAACGAACAAAAATATACCGGTGCAGTCGGAGTTGGCTCCTGGAACACAAAAGTAGAATATAAGGACGCAAAAATCAGTCTGAACGGTAACACGCTTTTGGAAACAAAACTCGATAAAACTCCCGAAAATGCTGTTGCAAAAAATGGTGATTGGAAATTTGAAGACGGTGTGTTACGGCAAAAAAGTAACGCATCCGATTGCCGTTACTTTTTTGGATCGAACGCGTGGAATGATCGAACCTTTTCCGTGAAAGCCCGAAAAATAGAAGGAACGGAAGGATTTCTGATTCTTTTTTTAGCGGCAAAAGATGATATTGCCTGGCTCAACATCGGCGGTTGGAATAATTCACGTACAGGAATTGAATTTAATCGGCAAATGATTGGTGAGGCAAACCCGTTTACCGTCGAAACCAATCGTTGGTATGATATACGAATTGAACTGAAAGGCAGGAATGTTCGCTGTTTTATTGATGATCAATTCCTTTTTGAACAGGAATTACCTGTTCTTAACTCAACTCCGCTTTATATTGTTTCCGGTTTGAACGAAAAACAAGACGAATTGATTACAAAAATCGTCAATACGTCATCAAAACCTTGTGAAACAACAATATCGCTTGAAGGAATTACGAAAATTCATTCGGTTGCTAAAGAAGTTGTTCTGACTTCAGAAAACGGCAGTGACGAAAATACACTTGATCAACCTCAAAAGGTATCGCCGAGAGAATCCGAATTTTCAATTGATTCACCGAATTTCAGCCGGATATTTCCTGCCAATTCGTTGACAATATTACGTATCAAAATTAAATAAGAAATTCCAAAAGCCTGTTATTACCGAGTCGTCAATATGCGATAAAACGTAGGCGATGTACTACACTTTATTTTTGTGCGGTTTTTTAACGGCGTGAATAACCCTTTTTATTTGAGGAATAAACACAATGAAATATTTGCGTTACGTTTTAGCGTTTGTTATTGTAAGCAGTTTGTTTGTGTTTGCCGATGAACCCCGTTGGCAAAACGGCACGCTGTGTTTCGAAAATAATGTTGTCGGCAAACTGTCAGGCGAAATGACCGGCGGGATTGCAGTTGCCTCCGAAACACTTACGGCACTCGACGATAACACCTTCAAAATTGTCCGCACCTACAAAGCAGAAAACGACGTAAACAACGCCCAGATTTGTTTCGATTATGTTCATAACGAAAAAGCGAACTGGTGGATGATACCGTCCGTATCGTATAACGGAAATCAGTGGGGACGCGGTAAAGAACCGAAAGGAGCAACGGAAAACGGACATTGGCGCACGTTTTCCTATCGCCGCACTTCCATTCCGGGCGCAACGTATTCGGAAGGTGATCGATTTGCGGTGGCGATGTGGAGCGATACGCCAACCAGTGAATATCATGATTTTTCCTGTTCGCTGGCACCGGAAGAATCGCAAACGACGCATCGAATCCTTTGGCCCGAAGAAGAATTGCCGACCATGTACAGCGGCAGAGATCACTATGCAGACGGTTACAAAAAAAAGATTCACCTGAAAAAAGGAGATACTGTAACTCTGACTTTATACCTCGTTGTCAATACCGTCGAACCCGACCATCAGGCAATACACCATTTTCTACGCAAAGCGTGGGAATATGCCGAAAAACCGGTTATTCCTGTTTTTGATACACAAAAACTTTGGGAACTGGGTATTCGTTACGCCGCCGAATCACTTTGGGCGGAAGAAGGTTCGTTCAAAGGATTCAGTATCGGGCTGGTTGCTGACGGTGAAAAAGGCTGGAAACAGCGTTCCGGCGGGAAATACGAAATCGGCTGGTGCGGGCAAAATGCATCGTTGGCTAATTCGTTGTTGACCGATTATATCAAACACCGTCACACCGAATCGCTGAACAAGGCATTGACGGCACTCGACACTTGGGCAAACAATTGTCCATTGCCCAACGGTTTATTTATTACGCGTTACGACAATATTTTGACTAATGGAGATATCGGCGTGATGGATGCTTGCAATCTTGGCACAGCCGCATTGAATTTCTTCGAAGCCCGCGACCTAACTCGTACCGCCGGTCTTGATCGGCCTTTATATGAACGTATTGCCCGCAATATTTGTGACTTTGTTAAAGCCGACCAGCAACCCGAAGGTGTGTATGCGCGGGGCTGGACACCGGACGGAAAATGTTACATTCGTGAAGGTACAATCGGCTGTTTCATGGTTCCGCCGATGCTGGAGGCTTATCGGCGTTCGGGCGATTCTGCGTATCTCGTTTCAGCAACAAAAGCGTACGATTATTACTTGAAAGCATTAAAAACCGACGGATATACCACTGCCGGCGCACTGGATACATGGTGTATCGACAAGGAATCGTCGATGCCTTTGCTTCGCGCTTCGTTGATGCTTTACGAGATAACCAGTGACTCGGTTTATCTGGATAATGCAATATCCGTATCGTATTATCTTTCCACATGGTTGTGGCATTATCAGGGGATTTATCCCGAAAACGATAATTTTACGGTATATCGTTACAACACATTCGGCGCCACATCCGTCTCCACCCAACATCATCACCTCGACCCGTACGCACTCTTTTGGGTGTCCGACTGGATAAAACTCGCCGACCTGACTGGCGACAATCAATGGAAAGAAAAAGCACTGGCGGTTTGGCGAAATGGATGTCAATTAGTGTCGGACGGAACACTGGAAATCAATGGACGTATTCGTCCCGCCGGTTCCCAAAACGAAGCATATTTTGAGTGTAACTTTGCGTTCGGGACAGACGCCAAACGTATCAATTCATGGTTGGTGGCGTGGCCCGGAGCGTTTCGTCTGGAGACGTTACGCAGATTGAATGATTTTCAGTTACTAAATTCTGTGCATCCAACAGACTGACGGCAAATTGCCGCTAAACCCTTGTTTATCGACCCTGTATTATTAATTTTTGTAATCGTGAAAAAATTTCATGATGAATAAAAATGAAATAGTGTAAACCGTTTATCGGTTAAGTGTTGCGATAATAAATTACCCTTGAGTTTTTTTCGATATTCACGTAAACAATCAAAATATATGTTCTGTATTTAAAAATGTTACTGAACAGATAAAAATAATTACAAAATTATACCAATGTCAATAAATTTTGAACAAAAAGAAATCTGGTTTATTACCGGATCACAACACCTTTACGGCGATGAAACAATTCAGGAAGTGAATCGTCATTCGTCTCTTATTGTCGATGGACTGAATCAATCGGGAATATTACCGTTAAAGGTTGTATATCAAGGAACGGTTCTTTCTGCAACAGAAATTTCCGAGAAATTCCGTACCGCCAATAAGTCACCGGCATGTGTCGGAGTCATCGTCTGGATGCACACGTTTTCACCTGCCAAAATGTGGATCGGCGGTTTGAAATCGTTGCAAAAACCATTGCTCCACCTTCACACTCAGTTCCAACGTGAAATTCCCTGGCAGGAAATTGATATGGATTATATGAATCTCAATCAGAGTGCGCATGGTGATCGTGAATTTGGGTACATGATGAGCCGAATGAGAAAAGCACGTAAAGTTGTTGCAGGATATTGGGAAAATACAGAGGTTCAGGAACGGATTGCCGTTTGGATGCGTGTTTGTCTTGCTTGGGACGACGCTCAGAACATGAAAATCATTCGTTTCGGCGATAATATGAATAATGTTGCAGTAACAGACGGAGATAAGGTTGAAGCGGAATTAAAGTTCGGTTATCATGTCGATTATTGTCCGGTTGGTGATCTTGCTAAAATTGTTGATACCGTTACAGATCAGGAAATCAATCAATTGGTTGAGGAATATGAATTACGTTATATCATTTCCGATGAAGCCCGAAAATCAGGAGCAAAACATCAACAAGTTCGTGAAGCTGCACGAATTGAAATTGCGTTGCGCCGAATTTTGCAACAGAAAGAAGCATTCGCGTTTACCACCAATTTTGATGCGTTACACGGTTTGAACCAATTACCGGGTCTTGCTTCGCAACGTCTGATGAATGAGGGTTACGGTTTTGGTGCGGAAGGAGATTGGAAAACGGCGGCATTGGTTAGAACAATGAAAGTGATGGCATCCGGTTTGTCGGGAGGGACTTCGTTCCTTGAAGATTATGTTTATCATTTCAAGGGAAAAGGAGCTGTTTTACAGGCGCACATGTTGGAAATTTGTCCTTCCATTACCGCACAAAAACCGTGTTTGGAAGTCCATCCGCTTGGTATTGGCGGTAAAGCCGATCCGGCAAGACTTGTGTTTACTGCGCATGAAGGTTATGGAGTTGCTGTAACAGTTGTGGATATGGGCAATCGTTTCCGAATGATTTTGAACGAGGTGGATTGTGTGTTACCGGAAGCCGATTTACCCAAACTTCCTGTTGCGCGTGCGTTCTGGATACCGCGTCCCAACCTAACCGTGTCCGCAGAAGCATGGATTTTAGCGGGCGGAACACATCATACCTCTTTTTCGTTTGCATTGACGCCGGAATATTTCGATGATTACGCTGAAATCGCCGATATGGAACTTCTCAAAATCGGTAACTCAACAACAAATGAAATGTTCAAAAAAGAACTCCGTTTTAACGAAGTTTATTATCTTCTAAACCGTACCGTACAATCATAAAATGAGCGATGTTTCTCCGAAATATTTTTTACTAAAAGGGACTTTTATTTTTAAAGTTTACACTTATAATGTATGTTTTGATTACCTTATAATCTTCAATTATACTGTGTGTCTTTATAAAAATTACTTTCATCATCATTCCGTTGAATTTTTTCCAACACGAACCACACAAAAAAACACAAAATAACACGAAAAGAGTCAAAACAAAAATTTCGTATTTTTCGTGCTATTTTGTGAGTTTCGTGTTGTAAAATAGAAAACATCGTAAAATATTACGACAAGAGGTATCACTGATATTATCGTAATACATAGTCTTCGGACACATTAATAATTTTAATAACTGTTTTAGTTTTTTTAATTTTTCTATTTCTAATTTTATGTTACCGATTCTGAAAAACGATGAAATTGCGCCGAATATTTTTGAGATGGTTATTGAATATCCGCGACTGGCGCAAAAAGCACAACCGGGTCATTTTGTGATAGTTATGTCCGATACGGAAGTGAGTGAGCGGATTCCGTTGACGATTGCCGACTTTGACCGTAAGGCGGGAACTCTCACACTGGTTATTATGGCGATTGGAACGTCAACAAGAAAATTGGTTCGACTAAAAGCAGGAGAAAAACTCCCGACAATGATTGGACCTCTTGGTCATGCGAGTGAACTGAAAAATTTTGGTACAGTGATGATGGTTGCCGGCGGCGTGGGAACAGCTCCGGTGTATCCAATTGCTCGTGCGTTACGTGAAAAGGGAAATCGGGTTATTTCGATACAGGGAGCAAGAACAAAAGAACTCCTTTTCTGGACAGAAAAACTTTCAGCTGTTAGTGAGGAACATATTATTACAACCGATGACGGCAGTGCAGGTCGTAAGGCATTGGTTACAGAACCGCTTCGGGAAATTCTTGAAACGAAATCAAAAGAAATCGGTTGTGTTTACATGATTGGTCCGGCAATCATGATGAAATTTTGTGCTCAAACGATTGTTCCATTCGGGGTGAAAGGTGTTGCCAGTTTGAACAGTGTGATGATTGACGGAACCGGAATGTGCGGCGGTTGCCGTGTAACAATTGGTAAGGATACAAAATTTACCTGTGTGGACGGTCCCGAATTTGACGCATCGCTCATTGACTGGGACATTCTGTTGGCACGCCAAAAAATGTACTGCGAAGAAGAAAAATGTTCTTTGAACCATTACATTTGTAATACTTAACCGGTTACAGAAAAGAATTTGTGAAATGGAAAGTTGAGAGGTGAATCTGTAGATGATGCAGATTTTTTCCGTGTAATTACTTCTCTCTCAATCTTATTCCCCCAAGGTAGGCAACTTTATGATAAAAAGTTGCCTACCTTTGTTGATTGACGAGAATAATTGCAAAAGATCAATATTTAAGACAAGTTGAGTATAGTCTGTGTAGAAAAAAATTACGATGATGATATTTTATCAAAGAGTATTTATGAGGGGTGATTCTATTTTTTCATTCTTAATTTCCCAAACGGCTAACTGTAGCAAGTCCAAGTGAGTAGAACAAACCAAACTATTGTTATAGTATTTGATGGAGTTTTCATCTGTTTAGAGTTTTTGAAGTTACCTAGAAAACATTGAAAACAAATCCAATGTTATGATTACTGGGATACTTAGAAGCAATATACATGCCAAATTTAAAAGAGAAATCTCAGGAACTAAAAAATTTCTGAATAATAATATTTTTTAACAGATCGTAACAGGAAAATACTTATTTTTTCGGAGAAAGACAAAATTTTGTCTTTCTATTGGGGCGGTACGAACCGCAGGAAAAAGCGTGATTTATCTGGTAAAACGGTTGTTTGATTTTCGGAATTCCCGATTTATTGCTGAAACTATTCCATAAATATTGTCTTATTTCGCAACAAATGTAGTATTTTAAGACTTGTTATATATCTCCTTGTTTTCAAATATTTTTTTGGGGTTGAGAGTGAAGAGTCATGTATGCGGAATTATTGCCGTTTATTTACAGTCCATAAATTACAGTCCGCAGATTATACTGATTTTCACTGATAATTTTTCTACGTTAATCTGTGTAATCTGCGGACGAATCTGCGAAAATCTGCGGACTAAATTTCACGAAATAACATGAAAATTACCTAAAAACTTTTCGTGCTTTTTGTGTAATTTCGCGTGTTTCGTGTTAAAAAAATATTTAAACACGAACTACACTAAATTTCACGAAATAACACGAAAATTATCTAAAAACATTTCGTGTTTTTCGTGTAAATTCGCGTGTTTCGTGTTAAAAAATATTTAAACACGAACCACACTAACCCAAGTTCCACAGTTACTTGTTTAATAAAAAAATTTTTTTGAATTTTTGTTAAGTTGGGTAATAAGAAATTTTAATTTTTTGTCTTCAGTAGCAAGTTTTTCTGCAACAGCATTAGCTATCTTTTCAACAAGCTCTTCTGCGT